>JAKIWY010000188.1 GCA_022749835.1 Thermoplasmata archaeon
GAGATGTACGTGGGCGACGAGTGGACGGCATCGTTCAACATCATCGCGACCGGGCCGCCGTTCGCCAAGGTCCCGGTCGACGCCTGCACCACCGATGTCTGCAAGTCCTTGGGAAGCACAGCGCTCAACGGGCTCTTCACCCGAGATACCTTCATTCCTGCCACCAACGACACGACCGTGACGGAATCGTTCCCCGTCGCGGTCGTCAACGTCGAGGCCCTGCCGACGCCCACCCCCGCCGCCTTGCCTCCCGCAGTTCCCACGGCGCCGCCGCCCCCGCCTCCCGCGATCGCCCCGCCGAGCGTGCTGGTACCACAGGGGAACGCGCTGGGCTCGGGGGTCGGCTCCGGGACGATCTCCCTACAGGGGATCGCCGCCGGGTTCCTGGGGGCTGGGTTCACCCGCATGACCATCCGCAACCGCCCGGTGGCGGTCGCCGTCGCGGCGAAGTCCGGCTATCGCGGCTCCCGCTTCGAGCCGATGCGTTCGGGCGACGGCAACGCCGGAAGTCACTTCGAGTAACGTTCTCGGTTCTCGGCGACCCGCGCCCGGACGATCTTCTGGATCAGTCGGAGCGGCAGCGGGTGTTCGGGGGTGAAGCGCACGGTGCCCTTGCCTCCGAGGAACGGCTTGAGCTCCACTGAGAACTTACGGCGGACCTGCGTGCCCCCTCCGAAGAGGCTGCAATGGTCCCGGAAAGCCCCGTAGTAGACGAGCATCCGCCCGTTCAGTCGGAAGGCGGGCATTCCGTAGCTGATGACCTCCTCGGCACCGGGAGCGGCGGCCCGGATGCACTTTCGCACCCGTCCGAGAAGGCTCCGGTGGGGAAGCGGCAAGGCGCGAAGGTAGTCGTCGACCGATCGGGTTGGGTTGGGACGGCGGATGGCCATGCGGCCGGGAGCTCCGGGGGAACCTCAAGGTTTGCCTATCGGCCCACACGGTGGCCTGAACGGTTGCCCGCCGAAATTGCCGGGGTCCTCGCCGGCGCGGGCTCCCGGCCCCTTGCGACGACCTGATACCCGCGCCGTGAGCTTCCCCTCCGTATGGTCGACCGTCACAAGACGCTGATCGAATTCGTCACGGCATGGGCGGACTACGAGCGGAGAATCACCGGCGTCGCGCTCGAGGCTCAGCAGCTCGCCGAACACGATCCCCTTCTCCACCAGATGATCGCCCGCATCATGGGGGAGCTCTCGAGCTCGCCCGACTCGCAGCGGCAGATCGCCCTGCGGCTCGCGATCGCCGAGTTCTCGAACTCGGGGTAAGGGCGGGGCGGTGGCCCCGACCCCCGCTTCGGGTCCCTACGGCACCGAGCTCCGGGCGGCGCGGGGGATGGCGGGCGTGCCCGATCGCGGCTCATTGGCCTGACAACGGTCAGGGGCCACCGGTCCCGGTCCGCGTCCGGTCGAGAGGGCCTACGGATGGTGGGGGGTCGCTGCCGAAAGATGCCTTCCGCCTTCGAGCGTCGATACCCCGCCTCTCGGTAATCGGACGGCGAGGAGCGCGACGAAGCCAGCGACGTCGATCGCGGCCGCCCCGAGGAACATGGTGGAGAACGGGATACCCGCCTGCACCCCGAGTCCCGCGATGAACGCACCGACCAGTCCTCCCGACGTATAGGCGGCCACGAATAGCCCGACCGCTCTCCCCCGCTCCTCGGGGTGCGTGAGGCCGGCGATCTCACGAGTGAGCGGCAGCTGAAAGAAGATCGCCGCGGGGACCGACCAGATCAGGAAGATCGCCCCATAGGAGTGGATCAACGCGAATCCAGTCCACAGGAGGGCGTATACGACGGGGGCAGCGAGGAAGAGACGACGTCGCCTTCGCTCTCCCTCCACCCAGCGCCCCGTGATCGGGGAGACGAGAACGCCCCCCATGCCGGCACCGAGCGAGAGAAGGGCGAGTTGCTGCGTCGGGTTGAGCACCGCTCCGAAGAGCGCGGAACCCTGCGGGGCCAGCACGCCGCGGACGAACAATGGGAAGAGCGTGTAGACGGTGTAGTTCGCCACCCCCACGATGGCGGAGGCGAGGGACAGGCGGAGAACCCACGGTCCGCTCTGGAAGCGTAGCGCGTCCCGTAGCCTGACGGTCGACGCGAGACGCGCGAGCTCTCCCGAGAAGGCGAGGCAGAGCACGGAAGCCCCGCTCAGGGCCGTCAACAGGACGAACAGTTCGAAGGCCGCCAAGGAATGCGACGAGAACTGGGCTCCCCCGAGGAATGGTAAGCCGGCGACGACGCCGAGGACGCCGCCGATACCGCCCCAGAGCGAGAGGTTGCCGAGCCCCTGTCCGGCGGAGCGGGACGGGTCTTCCGTCGCGACCGTCGTGGCGAGGGATGCGGCAGCGCCCAGGAAGACCTGCACGATACGGACCAGAAGCAGGCCGGCCGGGTCGAGGAACGGATAGGCGAGGAAGAGGACGGATTGGCCGAGGACTCCGGCCGTCAGCAACTCGCGTCGACGCCCTGAGCGGTCGGAGAGCGAACCCCATAGGAACGTCGCGAGGATCTGGGCGAGGAGAGGCGCTCCGACGATGAGCGTGGCGAACAGCGGGCCGCCGCCCTCCTGGACCTCGAAGAGCGGAAGGACCGCGAAAAGGACCCCGGAGGAGGCGTTCAGCAGGAGGACGCCGGCGACGAGCTTCGTGAACGAGAAGCGCCGCTGCGTGGGCCCACCGCCGTTACCGGCCACCCGGAGGCGAGCATTACGTCACCGACCGTCACGGGGCCCGGGAGCGGCCCCCTCACCGCCGTGGCGGCCGAACGAGTCGAGGCTCATACCTCAGATTCCGTTCGAGCGGGTCGGCTCCCGCGCGGGCAAGGACGATCTCGAAGCCGTCGGCCGCCGTTGACAGGGGAACGTGAGCCCGCTCGATGACCCGCTCACGGCTCGCCGCAGGCATCTTGCGAGGGAAGAAGGGGGGGCGGATATACGCCGGGGAATCGGGTCACTGGAAGTCCGGCTCGACACGGATGATGGTGGTCGATGGCCAAGCACGGCGGTGGTTCTCGCTCGGGTTGGATTGGTTGGGGGCCGCCCCACGTGGATGGGGCGGCGTCCCGGGATTACTTCTTGCGCGCCGAGGCGACTCGCCGCTTCACGGACGAGGCAACGGTCCGGACGGCCGTCCGCTGGCCCGCCGAGCGCAGCAGTCTCTTTCGGCCCGCGGTCGTCGGAGTGGCGAGATTCGCCCGAACCCGACGTGTCGTCTTCTTTCCCTCGTGGAGCGAGACCCTCGACTTGCGCTTCGCTGGCATGACCTACTTGAGGCGGGCGGCCGAGTTAAGGTCGCCCTCAATTCGATTCAAGCTCGTTCGTTGGAATTCACGACGGACCGGCCCGAGCCTCGGAATTCCAGGTCTCC
>JAKIWY010000189.1 GCA_022749835.1 Thermoplasmata archaeon
GGACGTCGAGCTCGCCGTGCAGAGCATCACCAAGGAGCTCCGAGGGGCCGGCCTCATGCCCGAGGTGCGGGCTCAGGCCAGCAACCCGTCGGACCGGTCGTCCAAGGGTCCCCGGTCCAACGTGCCGGCGGTCGGACGCGGAAAGGAGTCCGGCGGCTCGTCCCGCTCCTCGACGAGCGGGATGACGGCGTAATTGGGGTCGGTGCTCTCATTGGTGCTACTCACCATGTGCGGCTCACACCCAGCGGACCTCCTCCCGACGGAGGTCCCCTGCCGGACTCCCGGCGACGAACGGCGCGGGATGCTTCATGATCCCTCGGTGTCGGGGAGCCTTTGGGGAGGTCGGGTCAGTTGACGACCGACTGCGAGACCCCCGGCTGCCTGCACCAACGCCGGCTGCACGGCTCGGACGGCCGTTGCCGTGCCTGCGCGTGCACTGCGTACACCCGCACCGGTCCGGGCCATCAGACCAAGGCTGCAAGGAAACAAGTGGCCCAAGCCCTCCGAAGCTGGTAGGCGCGGGGCGACTCGACTCCCCGGCCCGATCGGTCTACGACCCATCGACTTCCCCGCCGGATCGGTAGGTCGCGAAGGATCCGGTCTACGCCCGTATCGGCGATTCATCTCTCCCGGCGGGCGCACGGGAACGCAGAACAAAATGGCCGAAGCGCTCGCGACTCCTCGCGCGGCGGCGCGAAACCTCAAGGGCCCGGTCTACGCAGTGGTCACGATGAGGTAGGCAAACCCGAGGACTCCCCGGTATCCCTGGAGGTACTCGGCCCGGCGGGTCTCCGCCTCCACGAGCGCACGCTTTGCGAGTGGATCGTCCGGCGCGTCCCGGGCGAACTCTTCGAGTCCGCGGATGCCGGTCCATTCAAAATCGTCCCACTCGGCCTCGGTAGCGCAGTCGACATATAGAGGCCCAAGTCCTGCGGCCACCGCCTTCTCCACGAGAGCAGCAAGCGATCCCGCGAGCTCCCCGAACATCGTGATGTTCCCCGTCGACGGGGACCGGAGCCAGAACCCGTCGCCGAAGAGACCGAGCCCCCTCGGGCTGAGGTGATCGCGGAATCCGGACAGGGCAGCGTCCGTCCCGCCCCAGGCATGGGAGGCGCCGATGCAGATCAAGCGGCCGGAGACCGCGGGGAAGTGCTTCGCGTCCTCGGCGATGAAGCTCACACGTTCGGCGAGCCCAAGCTCCTCCGCGTGCCTCCGGCCCCGATCCAGCACATCGGGGTTGTTGTCCACTCCCTGGGCACTGGCCCCGGGGGTGCGAGCGACCGCGCGAAGGAGGAGCCCGCCCCAACCGCATCCCAGCTCGAGTATCCGATCCCCCGCCGAGAGCCGCAAATGTCCCAACAGCCGGTCCGCGTGTGCAGTTGACAGGGGTGTGTTCCAGGCGAGGTCGCGACGGCGTAGCTGGGCGAGGCGGCCGTCGGGGGTGACCGGCACCTCTCGGGACTCCCGACGGACGGGATGAGTCTTTGCCGATCGCCACGGCGGCCCCGAAACTTCGTTCCTCGAGAAGGACAGCGACCATCTCTCCGTCGAGTAAGCGCGGGAACCGCACGCTCGGGGGCGAGCATCCGATCCGCGAGGCCCCCCTTGCTCTTTCCGACCTTGGACCTCGCGGAGGGTGCCCTCAGAGCGCTGACCCTGAAGCGAGGAATGGGTGAGCAACCTCTGACGCGCGAACGGGGACTACCGTGTCCGGGCTACCCCGATCGCCCTCTGTGGGAGTCCACCCGATGGACCGTGTGGGTTCCTGAGCCGTACCCTCACGGCGAGCGAAAGCGGCCGCCGGGTCAGTCAACTGGACTTGCCTTTGCCTTTATCCGGCGAGTTCGCCCTCTCCCATCTTGAGGAAGCGATGACGCTCCAAGCGGCCCCCGGTCCGACGCACCCGGCAATACCCGAAGTGGGATTCGTCTCGACCCCTCCAACCGCGGCGCGGAATCCCGGGGGGGGAACGCGCGGGCGCTCCTCCGCCGAGATCTACGGGACGATCGTCCGGGACATCATGACGATGAAGGTGGTCACCGTCGACGCTGGGGCCACGCTCGAGGTCGCTGCGGCCCTCTTGGCGGGCAAGGGGATCTCGGGGATGCCCGTGTTGACCGCCGACGGTCAGGTCGACGGTATCCTCAGCGAAAAGGACATCCTCGCGAAGCTTCGCGAGAAGGCGGGCCTGCTGGTCCCGGGCGGTCTCTTCCAGTTGATCCTCGAGACCAATGAAGGCCGGCAGAGGGATCTTCTCATCCGCTGCCGCTCGGTGCTGACCGCCACGCACGTTCGCGAAGCGATGACCTCGCCCGCTCACGTCATCAGCCCGTCGACGACCATCGTCGATGCCGCCCGCGAAATGACCCGACGAAGGATCAACCGGCTGCCGGTCGTCGATCACGGAAAGCTGGTCGGCATCGTCAGCCGTGGCGACGTCCTCGCAGCGTACGTCGAGCCGATCTGAACGGTTCCACCGGCTCTTCCACGCCCGTCCCTGCGTCGGTCGCCGACCCGGCCCGGATCGCCCGAGTGTCGGGGAGGTCACCCGGACTCCGGACCCATCGTCCCCAGGGCGATGAGAGCCGGCGCTGACCGGTGGTCGATGTTCAGTGGATGGCGATGAGTGGGACCTTGGTGCCTCCCGCCGCCGTCCCGAGGCTCAACTCGGCGAAAGCGTAGGCATGCGGGGCGGCACTGGCGTACCCGTCCACGTTCACGTCGAAGTCGAGGTCGAACACGTAGACGTCGTGGCGGGTGAACGGGACGAGCACCGGGAAGGAGATCTTAGTGATGTACGTGTGGACGAACGTTTGATTCCCGCTCGTCGTCGAACTCGTGTTGTAGTACATCCCCGATTGGGTCCACATGCTGCCCGACGTCTGATCCTGGACGTCGTTCGTCAGGAAGAACCAGGTCTGCGCCTGCGACGGGTTGCTCCCCGGTGAGACCGCCGTGAGCTTGACCGACCACTCGAGCAGGTAGAAGAACCGGACCACGTGGAGCCCGTTGAGGCTCAGGCGCACGGGCGAAGTGGCGACCCCCAGGCGCGTCTCGAGATGGGAGACTCCTCCCCCGTGGCACCCCCGGTCGGTGGTGGAGATCCGCAGGGCGAACTTTCCGGTTGTCGAGTTGAACGAAGGGGAGGGGGAGAGGACCTTGGTCGAGGCGCAGGGCTGGGGCGCGTACCACGACAAGCTGTAGTTCGAGACGGAAGCGTTCAGGAACGGCGGACGGAATCCGACGGCCGTGCCGGAAGGCGAACTCTTCGACGCCCCGGAGGCACCCGCGACCGTGGGCATCGCCATCATCAACGAC
>JAKIWY010000019.1 GCA_022749835.1 Thermoplasmata archaeon
AAGTTCTCGTTGAGCGAGGTGATGCCGTTCCCCAGGGCGGCCGTCGCCCCGAGCGCGACGATGACTAAGAAGAGGAGCAGGGCTCCCCCGGTCACGAGCTGCCAATCGGAAAGAATCCGGCGCAGGAGGTGGCGCATCCCCGAGCGGTATTGGGGAGGCGCCGGTCGAGGTCGACGCCGCGGGGCGGCCGGGGCCGGCCCGGGCCCCTTCACGTCCGGCCCCTCCCGGCGTCCCGCGGGTCGAGGTAGCGCGAGAGCACGTCGACCAACAGGTTGCCGACGAGGACGACGAGGACCAGGAGCAGGATCGTCACCTGGTAGAAGTTCCCCGGGTACTGGCTTCCCTGCGCCGCGGCCCCGAAGCCGAAACCGGTGTTCTCGAAATGGGTCATCTCGGCGATGAGGAGCGTGCCTACGCCGGTGTCGTTGAACAGCGCCTCCACGACGGCCTGGGTCCCGAGATAGACCGGGAGCGTGACGCCGAACAACAGCAGGTAGACCGGTAGGACGCGTCGGCCCGTGTGCCGCCACAGGAGCGTGGCTTCCCCGACCCCGCGCGCCCGGGCGGCGGTCAGGTGCGGCTCGCCGGCGACCTCTGCGACCGCGGTCCGGGCGTACCGCAGGAAGATGGCGACGTAGACCGAGGCGATGAGCAGCGACTGGAGGAGCGTCTTGGCGAGCACGAGCCTTTCGAACGCCCAATCGCCGTGCCACAGCCCGTCGACGAGGGGGAGTCCGGTCGGCCCCGTGTTCGAGCCCGCTCCGATCCACGCGGGCTCGCCGCCGTGCGATACGTACCACGTCGCGCTCGGGAGGAGCCCGAAGGGGGCGTCCCCGAGGGCGTTCGTGAAGGTCGTGTAGAAGCCGCCCAGGACCAGGAGGACGAAGAGGATGGTGGGCAGGAGGAGGCCGACCAGCGAGGTGAGCCGGATGCCGCCATCGAGCAGGGAGTCCGGGTGCCAACCGGAGATGAGCCCGAGCGGGTAGGCGATCAGCGCTGAGAGGGCGAGCGCGAAGAGGGCGAGCTCGATCGAATCCGGGAGCCACCAGGCCAGGAACTGGACCGCGGGCTCCCTCAACGCGCCGAAGGCGACCGTTCCCCAGTTCCCGGTGAACAGGTTCACGAGGAACGTCTCGTAGCCGGCGCCGAAGGCGCTCACGACACACGTAAGGTTCGACCAGCTGCAGGTGGAGCATGCCCCCGAGGAGAGCGAGCAGGGGTTCGCGTTGCGGGCGACCGTCGGAAGGAACGTCCCGAAGACGTAGAGGACGCTCAGGATCGCGACGACCTGCGCTGGGATCAGGAGGGCGCGGGCCATGACGAATCGGCCGAACGGGCCCATGACCGCCGAGGGAAGCCCGGCTTCGAGCCGCCGGCGCCGCGCGTCCCAGAAGAGGGCGGCGCCCGCGCCCGCGGCGAGCGCGACGACCGGCAGCACCACGTCCCAACGTTGGGGGTCCGAGGCGGTGACGGCGGCGCCGAGGGGAGAGAGGGAGATGGCGAGCTCGACCGGGGCGCCTCCAAGGGGAAAGCGCTCCGAAAAGCTCGGATAGCCGGACGGGGGCCCCAGGCTGAGATAGTTCGACCCGTTCGGCGCATCGAGCGTGAAGCTCCCATCGGGTCCGGTGGTCGTTCGCCCCACGTACTGGTAGTCGCCTTCGAGGAGCACCGAGACGCCCGGGATGCCGTGGCCCGAAAGGGAGTCCCGGACGATCCCCCGGACGGCGTAGAGAAAGACCGGGGTGAGGACGACGGTGACCCCGGAGAGCGGACCTGCGACGGTGACGTTCAACTGCCGTGTGACGAAACCGGAGGCACTCACCGTCAGTTCGAGGCTTCCGTTGGGCAGGCCGACCTCGAAGCTCCCGTCGGCGAGCGAGGTCGTCTTGTTGAGCTGGCCGTCCACGCCGGCGCCGGCAACCGGGCGCCCATGGACGTCCACCACGCTTCCGGCGACCGGGTAGAGCACCTCACCGCCCGGCCGCCCGAACCCGAACAGGCAGCCGACGTCGTCCCCGACGAACAGCGCTCCGCGGTCCAGTGCGGGCGAGGAGTAGATCGCCGCGAAGTTCAGCTGCGAGCCCCACAGGGGGCGACCGGTCGAGGCGCTGAGCGCGATCAGCTCCTCTTGGGCATCGGCGAAGTAGACCGCGTTCGGCCCGGCCGCGGGACTCGAGAGGGTCGCGTAACCTGTGTACGGGACGCTGCGGGTCCATCGGAGAGAGCCGTTCGATGGGTAGAGTGCGGCGATCGTCCCGAGGTCGGTCTGGACGTAGATGGAACCCGGCGCGACGGCCGGGGTCGACTCGATGGCATCGCTGCCGGGAAGCGCCGCGCCGGCCCAGCGCCAGCGCGTAGCGCCGCTCACCGGGTCGAACGCCGTGATGTTCGCGTGGCGGTCGGCGACGACGACGAGCCCGTCGGCGACCGCCGGACCGGTGTCCGATGCCGCTCCGACGTTCTCGCTCCAGCGGATAGACCCGTTCTCCGACAGGGCGTAGACGGTCCCGTTGCGACTGACCGAGTAGACCACGCCGCCGGAGACCGCCGGTGCGCCGGCCAAAGGGGCGTCGAGGGAGCGCCGCCACTCGATGGAACCGCTAGGGAGCGAGAGCGCCAACTCTTCGCCGGCGATGGTGGTGACGAAGACGCTCGAGTTGTCGACGCTGACCCCCTGGGCGACCGTCCCCCCGACGGAGGTCGCCCACACGATCGCGCCGGTCGACGAGTTGAGGGCGCTCACGTAGCCGTCGCTGCCGCCGAGGAGCAGAAGGCCGCCGGAGAGGTCGGGGGTCGTGGGCGTCGTGCCGAGCTCCACGGTCCAGAGCGCCGTCCCGTTGTTGTTGCGCTCGAGTGCTTCGACCGTCCCGAGGGCGTCGGCGACGAAGACGAGGGTGGCGTTCGCCACCGGACCGACCCGGATCGGCTGTTGGCCGATGCAGTGTGTCCAGAGTATCGCCGGGTTGATCGGCCCGTCGAACGGCGAGTATCCGCTGTGGTTCTCTCCTCCGTGGAACGTTGTCCAGTCGGTCGAGCCCGTCGCGAACGGTTGCAGGGAAGCATACGGCCGCATGGCGAGAAGTGCGGTGCCGGACCCCGAGCCGCCTCCTACGGCCGCCCCGGGGGGCGTCGGAAGGCTCAGGAGGACGAGCACCAGGGCGATCGGGATGAGTCCGAGGGCCGGCCGTATCGAGGCGGACCGCGGGGCGGTGGGTGGCCCCTTCACGCTTCCGGAAGACGTTGCGAGGAAAAGGCCGTTGGCGCGATTCTTGCGGATGGGGTCGCCGTGCCGGCCCCGGCACTCTCTCCGCGAGCCGTGGGGTGGCGGGTGCCACGAAGGGAGCCTCGCCGCCGTAGACCTCGTTGGACGGGAGCGCCGTCATCCCCTCCCCACCGCCCGAGGAGTCGGTTCGCGCCCGATCCTGTGACACCGTCCCAAGCAGCCATGGCCATGCCCTTGACGGCGTCCAACGCCCGCCGGGGTTCCTTCGGCTTGGGGCATCCTGAGAAGGCGAGGTTCAAAGACCCCCCACAGGAGTCGTAGCGGACGATGGGCGTCCTTTCGGAGGAGATGAAGCGGGTGGTCCGCGAGCAGCGGCTCGGTTACGTCGCGACGGTCGGAAAGGACGGAGCCCCGTACGTCTCGCCGAAAGGGTCGTTGACCGTCCTGGACGACGATACCCTGGCGTTCGCCGACGTCGAGTCACCCCACACCGTCCTCAACCTCTCGGAGGACCCGCGCACCGAGATCAACGTCGTGGACCCGTTCATTCGCAAGGGCTACCGTTTCCGGGGGAGGGGGAAGATCCTGCGTACCGGTACGCAGTACTGGAACGTTCTCGAGATGTACCACGCCGAGGGCGCCGACGTACGGAGGATCCGCTCCGTCGTGATCGTCGAGCTCGAGTCCGCCACCCCGCTGGTCTCCCCCGTCTACATCCTCGGGGCTCCGGAGGAGGAGATCCGAAGCCTCTGGGAGGAGTACCACACGAAGCGCAAGGCCCGTACTCTCATCGACCTGGTTCCCCCGAGGGACTTCTAGTCCTCGGAGAGTCGTACGCCGTGACCGATCGTCCGGAGCCTCGCCCTTCGGCTTGTTGCGTGGCCGCATCGAGGCGGTAGATGGGGTTCCTGCCGGGCTCCACGGGAGCGGCGTACTCCGATGCCTTTGCGCTCATCGAGATCGCCCTGGCCTGCGTCCTCCTCGCCGGGATGTTCATCGTACGGCGGGGCAACGTCCGGCTCCATCGGACGGTGCAGAGCACGGTGATCCTCGGGAACCTGCCGATCGTCCTCGCCTGGATGCTCCCACGCTACCTCTCCAGCGTCCTTCCCGACCTACCCGGGGAGCTCGGGGCACCGGCGTACCTGCTTCCGACCGTCATGTTCGCCCTCGGCGCGAGCGCCGAGATACTCGGGATCTACATCGTGCTGGTCGCAGGGACGGGATGGATTCCCGAGCGGTACCGGTTCCGTCGCTACAAGCTGTGGATGCGCACGGAGCTCGTGCTCTGGTGGAGTGTCGTCGTCACCGGACTCTCCACCTACTACCTCTGGTACTACCTCGGCGGCCTGAGTTAGACCGGTCCGGGGCGGCCGAAGGGCGACCGCGACCGGCAAGGTGAGCGAGCCCCCAGCGCCGCTTCGTCCGGACCTCGGCCGGGTCAGGGAGCGGCGGCGCCAGAACCCAACGCCCCTTTCCGCGCCAGCGCCCGGATCTTCCGCCTCAGCGTTTCCACCCAACGCGGGTCGGCCACGAGCGCGACGAGCGTGGCTTGGGAGAGGAGTCGGTTGATCGTGTTGAGAAGATAGGCCGACGGGGATCCGCTCTCGACAGCGGGAAACCCGATGGCGATCCAGATCACCATCGTCACAACGTACGCCGCCAATAGGGTTCCGGCGAAACGGGCGTTCTCCCTCCGCCACCAGGGAAATGCCGCGAGCACCCAGCTCATGCCGAGGATCGTGACGCTGGCGGGGCCGATTCCACCCCAGTAGTGCGCCAACCAGTACGACGAGTGGTCCAGAAACTGGGCGGGAACGATGAACGACTGCTCGTAAACGTCGATCATCCCAACCGTGGAGACTTCGGCGACCACCACGGCGAGCAAGAGGCTCCACCAGCGAGCCCCTTCCGCTCGCACGATGAAGTACGTCACCCCGCCGAACGAGAGGATGGCGGCAACGAGCGTGAACGGGTAGAACGGGTGCTGCTGAGCGCTCGAGTAGAAGTCAAGGTTTCCGCCGGAATCGGTGGCGACATGGAGCACGCCGTTGAGGACGACCTCGACGAACCAGTAGGTGAGGAGCGCCGAGATGAGGAGCCAGACGAGGTAGGTGAACTGGTATCGTCACAAGGTGCCGGTTTCGTTACCAGGCAACACCGCCTAGCGGCGAGGAAAGTTCGTCTATTCGGACCTTGGCATCGGCTCCGCCGGTCCGGACGGAACGCAGCGGCCCCATCGGACAGGTCGGGTCCTCCGAGGCCGCGGATCGGCACCTCGACGCCCTCCCGCGCCTATTAATACCGGCCGCGGGGTTCTAGGTCGCTAGGCTAGACCGGGGGGTTGGGCGTCCCCTTTTACACCGAAACCGTCCTCAGCGGGGGTGACAGGTCGAAGCGACGTTCGGAGGGAAGGCACGTCTCGCGAGTCTCCGTAGACGCTCTGTTCCATCGGGCCGCGGGCATCGCAACGGGCGCTCGGAGGAGCGCTCTAGCGGTTATCCATCACGGGAACCGGGTTAGGTCCTGACGGGAGCAGCCTTACCGTGACCCGTCGACGCTGGTGGGGCGACGGGGCCGAGGAGCGCGCGGGGTCAACGTGTCGTCTCCCCGGGCGGCCATTCGACCGGCCTAGCAACGCCGCCGCGCCGAACGGCACCGTGCCTCGAGCGACCCGGTAGGCGTGGTGGCCACCCGGGCCGGGATTCCGGATCCTGCGCGGAGCGCCCTTGCGCGCCCCGCCCTCCGTAGGATCCCACCCTCAGTAATAGACCGAGTTGAGGTTCCCCGCCGGACCGATTCCCGGCCAATCGACCTGGGCGTAGGCGTGGTCGACGGACGAGGTCGATCCGTACGTCTCGGCGTAGGCGAGGACGTACACGTAGGTGTGGAACACGTAGCTGTGGGTGGATAGGAGGCTCATGTTGAGGAAGATCGTCGCCTTCACCCCGGACGGAGTCACCCAGCCGCTGCCGGTGGTATCGTAGCGGCTCGTCTCGTTGTAGAACGAGTTCGAAGAGTAGTGGTTCTTTCCCGTTGTCAGGTCGGCGACCCATCCCTCGAGGCCGACCTCCGCCACGGCGTAGGAGGTCTCGTTCCCGCCGCCGTACGTCGTGTTGGCGTAGAGATAGTAGTTCAATGTCCAGTGAAACCGGAATCCCGCGTGGGCGACGTTGAACGGGGGCGAGAAGGCGGTGCTGTTCAAGCCGAACTCGGAGTAGAGTTCCTCGTACTGGGTGGACCAGGAGCTGCAGGGAACCGAGCTCACGAACGGGTCGGCGTAGCCCCGACCGTGGCGGGCCGAAAAGAACGGCGGGTAGACCGAGTAGCTGCCGGCCCCATTGCACCCACCCCCCGTGCTGTTGTAGGCCCAGACGTGCCCGAAGCCGGTCCCGGAAAACGCCGGTTTCAAGATCACCAGGTAGGATGGGCTTGCGGCAGCGGTTATTGGCGCGACCATGAGCAGTACGGAAGCCAGCGCGAAGGTCGTGGTGCCGACCGCGAGGACGGCTCGACCCCGGCGAGCGACCTGTACATCGTTCAGGCTGGCCGAATCATTCTCCCGTCGCAGACCCCCGCTCATCCTCGAAATCCCCCAACTGCCCTGCCGACCGGAATCGTGGGCGTATTGGGGACTTCAGGCTTGGCGGTATAAGAAGACCCCACGAGGGAGCCGCCAGAGGCGCCCGAGAGCCATGGGAACCAACCCCGCTCGCCGGCCCCTGGAACCCCGGGGGATACCCCCCCACCCCCCTGTTTCCACTGGAACACCGGCGGGAGGGTGGCTCAACCGAACCCGTCCGCCCCCGGCTCAACGGCGTCCGACTCCATCTGGGCACGGATGTTCGCAGCGATCTCTTTCTTCCGGTTCTGAGCGTAGTCGAAGCAGACGACCACCGTCTTCCCTCGGGCATAGGTGACCGTTCTCTCCGGGTCGACGAAGCGGTAGAGTAGGATGAAGCTCGTCCGGCCGAGCGGCCGTGCCGGAGCGACCTCTCCGAGAAGCTCCGTTCCGTAACCGACGGGAGCCAGGTAACGGCAGGAGGCCTCCGCGACGATGATGTCGAGCTTCTGAGGGTCGGTCGTTCCAAGGAGTGGCAGGTAGTAGTCGCAACGTAGCGTCTCCATGTAGGGAAAGTACGTGGCGTGGTTGAGATGGTTGAGTACGTCGATGTCGTGGTAGGTGACGTGGAAGCGACGTTGGCGGGCCCAGTGGTCGGTCATGGGGGCGGTGGTGGGACGGGGGTCCATCGGAAGGCCATGGGGGAGGGGGCCGATTATAAGGACGTCGCGCGGTTCGCCCCCAACCACCTACAGGAAGCTCGGGGGCTGGGGGCTGGGATCACGCGATTCGACGCGAAATGCACGGGTGCCGCCCGCGCTCTCCACTGGAAATGGGGGGGTGGGGGGGTCTGACGTCTCACCGGAGCGCCCCGGACGCCGCCGTCGAGCGGGAGATGGCGGGAGAGGTCGAGAAGGTCATCGAGGCGACCAAGACCCACTCGAAGCGCTTCGAACGGGCGATCCCGCTCATCGCGAGCGAGAACCTCCTTTCGCCGTACGCCAAGGAGCTGCTCATCAGCGATCTTCACTCCCGCTATGCGGAAGGTCTGCCGGGGGAGAGGTACTACGAGGGGAACGAGGACGTCGACCGGATCGAGAACCAGTGCCTGGATCTCGCCCGGCGCCTTTTCCGCTGCTCGTTCGCCGACGTCCGTCCCATCTCGGGGACCGTCGCCAACCTGGCGGTACTGAAGGCACTCGCACAGCCCGGCGACCTCGTCGGAACGAACCGGCTCGCCGATGGGGCGCACATTTCGAGCGCGTCGTTCGGCGCCTTCGGACTTCGCGGGGTCACCCCGGTCTACTACGCCTGGGACCCCGAGAGGATGACGATCGACGTCGAGAAGACCCGCGCGATCCTTCGCGACAAGCGGCCCAAGCTCTGCCTGTTCGGCCTTTCCCTCTTCCTCTTCCCCCAGCCCGTATCGGAGCTCGCCCCGACGCTCGAGGAGATCGGCGCCGTCGGCTGGTACGACGCCGCGCACGTCCTCGGCCTGATCGCCGGCGGCGAGTTCCAGGACCCGCTGCACGAGGGCTGCCGGGTGCTCTCCGCCTCCACCCACAAGACCCTCCCCGGTCCCCAGCACGGCATCCTGCTCGGTCAGGGGAACGGCCCCGAGGAGACCAAGCGGCTACAGTCCGCCGCCTTTCCCGGGGTCACGAGCAACCACCACCTCCACACGATGGCCGCCCTCGCCGTCTCGCTCGCCGAGCACATCGCCTTCGGCCGGGAGTACGCCCGCCAGGTCGTCGCGAACGCCCAGGCGCTGGCCGCGGCGCTCCACGAGCGCGGCTTCGACGTGCTCGCCCATGAGCTCGGCTATACGCGCTCCCACACGATCGCGGTGCGCGTCGCCCAGGAGGGCGGTGGGGAGGAGGTCGCGCGGCGGCTCTCCCGGTCGGGGATCATCACGAACAAGAACCTTCTTCCGGGCGACACGAGCCCGAAGCACCCGCAGGGGGTCCGGCTCGGTACGCCCGAGGTGACGCGTGTCGGGATGCGGGAGAAGGAGATGGTGAGGATCGCCGAGCTGTTCGACGACCTTCTGCACAAGGGGAAAGCTCCGGAGGCCGTCGAAGCGGACGCCGCCGAGCTCAAGTCCGGATTCACCACGCTCAAGTTCTGCTACGGCGCCGGCGAGGCCGCCTACCGGTACTACGACCTGGTCGGCCGGTCGCCCTAACCCCGTCACGCGCTCCCCAATCCCTCGCTCCCCGAAGGCCAGCGCTACCAGGGGACCCAAGGGCCCGCCGCCTCCGCGAGTCGGGACGAGCGCCTACCGCCAGTCGTCGAGGACCTGGAGCTCGGGCCGGTGATAGGCCGGCTCGTCCGGTGAGTGCATCGCCACCCCGACGAACTCGGCGCGGTAGCCCCGGTCGATCAGGGTCCGCACACTATCGCGGTGCGCGCTGTTGGCGCCCGACTCGACCCGTGGCGCCCCCCGCGAGAGTGCGAGCGACTCGACTCCCTCCAGAAGTCGGCGGAGTCGGGTGGGAGCGCCATCGCCCGGGGCGACGGCCGCGAACTTGACGTAGGTCGCCCCGCCGCCCGCCTCGGATCCCGCGCCGAGGTGGCAGACGGCGAAGCCGACGACGCGGGAGTCATCCATCAGCACCAGCGTCTCTCCGAGACGCTGTGCCTCCACGGAGCGAACCTCTCCCGTGACGTCGAGCCCGGGCAGCAGCTTGTCGCATAGCTCCCGGATCTCGCCGAGGAGTCCGGACCTCCGATCGGTGGGCAGTTCCCTGAGCGACCGGCAATCCTCCGACGGGGGAGTTCTCTGGTCGACGGTGCGTTCGAAGATCGGGGTGAGGAACCTCGGCCAATAGCCGAACTTCTGGTAGAGGGCGAGGTGCTTGCCGCTCTGCGGGAAGGTGAACAGTCCGCGAGCGGAGACCTTCCAGTCATCGAGGACTCCTGCGGTCCCAGCCATCAGCGCCTTGGCGACCCCCGACGCCCATCGGTCCGGCGTGACGGTCAGAGGACCGAGGAGTCCGAGCGAGCCCCATCGGGTGACGACCGAGGAACCCACGAGCTCGCCGTCGATCCGGGCGGCGAGCACCCGGGTGTTCCCCGCACGGAACCGTGTGCGAAAGCCATCGGAGTCCCCGAACATGTTCGACGGATCCGGCGCACCGAGAAAGGTCGCGAACGCCCTGCGGAAGATGGCGTCCGCGCGGTCGACCTCCGCCGGAAGTAACGGTCCAACGACGACCTCCATGGCAGCGCTCGGGCGCATCTCGACCCGGGGCCAATAGCCCATCGACCGCGTCGACGAGATCGGGGATCCTCCGGGACATTCGAAACCGCATGAGGCGTCGGTCCTCAGACGTGCAGCTCCCCGTCCATCCACCGATGGCGCTTCAGAACTCCAGGGTACCGCTGGGCGTGCTCGCGCACCCGCGCGGCGAGCCGCTCGCCCTGCCAATCCGTTCCGAAGCGGGCGAGCGCCTCCGGCCGGTTGCCGAAGCCGGGAGAGAGCGGCCAGCAGACGAGATCGCGGGGGGCCTCGTGGAGGAGTCGGTCCTCCCCAGCGCGAACCCGTGCGGCGCCGATCGACGGTGGGGCGCCGTCAACGCCTCGGGCGAGCGCTTCCAGGAGGCTCAGGACGATGAAGACCGCGCCCGGGTCGGTTGGGCTCCAGGCGTGTTGGGTTATGACGTCGTGCAGGCAGAGGGGAGCTCCGGCGGCGTCCACGATCGCCTGCACCTTCTCGCGCCGCCTGCGCACGGCCTCGTGGGCCTCCTGGGACATGGACGTCCAAGGGAAGAGCCGCGATAGAAAAATGTGCGGGGCGAGCGCGTGATCGACGTCCTTCGGACGCGAAGCGCAAGTAGGCGTGCCGCTTGGACCGGTCGATGGTCCCCCGACTCCACGGCGTTAGGGCGCCGCGCCCCGGCCGTCGGGGCCCGTCCCAAGCGACCCCGGAGGAGCCGAGTACCGCCGGCCTGCGAGTGATCGTCAACGGCGAGGCGCGATCGCTTCCGAGCGAACCGGGGCGAAGCCTGCTCTATGCCCTGAGGGAGGAGCTCGGTCTCACGGGAACGAAGTACGGTTGCGGCGAGGGTGAGTGTGGGGCGTGCACGATCCTCTTGGACGGTCAACCGGCGCTCGCCTGCCAACTCAAGGTCAAGGAGGTCGAGCATCGGAAGGTGACGACCGTCGAGGGCCTCTCGGTCGGCGGGCTCCTCAATCCGGTGCAGCGCGCCTTCGCAGAGCTCGGCGCGTTCCAGTGCGGCTACTGCACCCCGGGGATGGTGGTCCGGGCGACGGCGCTCCTCGCGGAGTCACCACGGCCGAGCCGCTCGGAGATCTGCGAGGCACTCGAAGGCAACCTCTGCCGGTGCTGCGGTTACGCGGCGATCGTCCGGGCGGTCGAGCGCGCCGGAGAGCTCGCCGGCGAAACGTCGGGGAGGCGATGAGAGAGCTCGGACGTCCCCGCCGTCCGTGGGACAAGACGCCGCTACCCGAACGGGACTACTTCGAGATCCTCGGTCCGGGCCTCATCGCCGTGCTCCCCCCTCGACGGGCGGGGAGCGGTGGGGAGTCCGGCTGGTCCCCGGCGACCGGCGGCGCGTGGGTGCACGTCGGGGCGGACGGGAGGGTTTGTGCCTTCACCGGGAAGGCCGAGGTCGGACAGGGGACGCGGACCGCGCTCTCCCTGGTCGTCGCCGAGGAGCTCGGCGTCCCGCTCGAACGCGTCGACCTGGTGATGGCGGACACGGACCTGTGTCCGTGGGATATGGGGACGTTCGGGAGCCGGTCGATGCCGGACGCCGCCTCATCGCTCGCCGCGACGGCCGCTGGGGCCCGGGAGGCGCTCCTCGGCGAGGCGGCCCGCCGGACGGGCGCCGACGCGAGGAAGCTCGTGGCCCGCGACGGCGCCGTGGGAGTGCCGAACGACCGGAAAGGGACCTCCTATGGGGAGCTCGTCGCGGGTCTTCACAGAGTCGAGACCGTACGGGCCGGCACCTCCCCGACGCCGCCGGCCCACTGGGAGCGGGCCGGCCGGGCGGTCGGGAATCCCGAATCGCTCTCCGTGGTGACGGGTTCCCGTCAATTCGTCTCCGACCTGCGACGGCCCGGGATGTTGCACGGGGCGATCCTCGGGGCTCCGAGGTACGGTGCGCATCTCCGGAAGGTCGACCTCAAGACGGGCCGGGGGCGCTCGGGGGTCACCCTCGTGCGGGAAGGAGATTTCGTCGGCGCCGCTGCGCGCACTTCACGGGAGGCGAGGGCAGAGCTCGCCGGCCTCACGCCCGAGTGGGAAGGGCCGCCGCAGCCCGGCGAGCACGAGATCGAGCCGTATCTTCGCGCGCACCCGTCGACCGGGGACGCCTGGGACGTCGACGACGACACCGAGGGCGACGTGGGCTCGGCTCTCTCGCGCTCGGCGGTGAAGGTCGAAGCGACCTATCGTACCTCCTACATCGCCCACGTACCGCTCGAGACGCACTGCGCGCTCGCCGAGTGGGAGGGCCCGCGCGTGACCGTCTGGGTCGGCTCCCAAGTGCCGTTCGGCGTGAGGGACGAGGTTGCAGAGACCCTCGGCGTCGACGCCGCGGACGTCCGGGTCATCGTCCCGCCGACCGGCGCCGGGTTCGGGGGAAAGCACGGCGGCGAGCTCGCCATCGCCGCCGCGCGCCTCGCCCGGGCGGCCGAGCATCCCGTTCGCGTCGCGTTCACCCGGGAGGAGGAGTTCCGCTACGCCTAC
>JAKIWY010000190.1 GCA_022749835.1 Thermoplasmata archaeon
CCCTCGTCCAGGTGGCCAAAGCCGTTCGGTAGGTCGAGGAGGACGCCGAAGACGTCGCCCTTGCCCACCTCGGCCCTGAGCCAGTCAAGGTTGACGCGACCGGTCGATGGATCGAACGGGATCTCATCGATCTGGACGGGAAAGCCCGCGGCGTAGTTGTGAAGGACGCTCTTCTCCTCCCAGGGAAGACTCGCCGGAATCAGGAATCGGTGGCCCTCGTGCAGCCGGTGGCACAGGAGCAGGGCTTCGCCCATCGCCGTGGCCCCGTCGTACATCGAAGCGTTGGCCGCGTCCATCCCGGTGAGCTCTACCCAGAGGCTCTGGAACTCGAAGAGCGACTGGAGGAGCCCCTGGCTCGCCTCGGGCTGGTAGGGGGTGTAGGCGGTGTAGAATTCGCTCCGGGAGATGATCGCGTCCACCGCGGCGGGGACAAATCGAGAGGCGATACGGCCGCCGACAAACGACGAGAACTTGGAGAGCGGTCGGTTCCGCTCGAGGATCTTGTCGACCGCACGGACGAGGGCCGCTTCCTCGTGCCCCGGGCCGACGCCCATCCGGCCCAGGCGGACCTTGCGGGGAACGTCGGCGAACAGCTCTTCGACGTCCTTCAGCCCGAGGGCGATGACGAGGGCTTCTTCCTCCCCGGGAACCGTGCGGATCCAGCCTGTCACAAGTAGCTCCGGGGGGCGCTCAGACCGGGCAGGCAATAAACGGTTGTCCGTTAGCGGGACGCGACGAGTTGGGCGCTCGTCCCCGGCGGAAACCGTGGGCTTTCGCCGGGATTTCCCCTCGGGGGAGTGCGGCCCCCTCGAGAAGAACGAATAAATAGCGAGAATCGGGCTCGCTCTCAGCAGGCAAGGGGACGCTCGGATGGGTCACCCTCGTTCGGTCCGGTCCGGGAGGGCGGTCGGATGATCGCCGAATTCCTCGTCAACAACCTCTGGGTGCTCGTCTGCGGATTGCTCGTCTTCACGATGACGATCGCCGTCGGCTTCCTCGAGGTCGGCGAGCTCGGCGAGGCGCTCAACGTGAGCCTGCTCAAGACGGTCCTGATGACCTGTCTCGGGGTCGTCGTGATGGCGATCGTCGGCTTCAACACGGCGTTCGCACCGACCTGGAACGGGATCATCGGGAATCCCTCGTACGGTCCCGGCCTCTTCCTCGGCGGGTTCGGCACCTCGAGCGTCGACCCGACCCAGGACATCTGGTGGTCGATGACCTCGACCGGATTCAATACCGGCCTCACCACCGGCACCTACTTCCTGTTCGAGACGGCGTTCGCCGCGGTGACCCTGGCCTTGGTCGGGGTCGTCGTGCTCCGCAAGGTCAAGCCCGCCGTCTTCGCCCTCTACAGCGTCGTCTACTTCGCGATCATCTGGAACCTACCGGCCGCGTGGATCTGGAACCCGTCCGGATGGCTTGCGAAGATGGGAATGGTCGACTTCGCCGGGGGCTTGGTCGTCCACGGGGCCGCGGGCGCCGCCGGTCTCGGCATCCTGGTCCAGATATGGCGAGAGGAGAAGGCGAAGGGGCTCAGGGAGAGCCCGCAGATCCCCTACCGTCTTTCGGCCGGTTGGTTCACCTTGGGGATACTCCTCCTGTGGGTGGGCTGGTTCGGCTTCAACCCGGGAAGCGTACTCGCCTTCAACGATAGTGCGATGACGGTCGTTCTCACGACCTTCCTTGCCGCGGCGACCGGATTCGTCTCCCTGATGCTCGTGCTCTACTGGGTCACCGGCCAGGACCCGGGACTCCTCGGGGCCGGCAACGGGATCCTGATGGGCCTCATCGTCATCACGCCGGTCGCCGGCTTTGTCAGCCCGGGGAGCGCGATCATCCTCGGCCTTCTGTGTGGGCCCCTGTTCTACGTGGGGGAGATGCTGCTCGGGAAGGCGAAATGGATCGCCGACCCGATCGGCCTACTCCCCGGCCATCTGCTGGGTGGCCTGTTCGGCCTTTCGATGATCGCGTTCTTCGCGCAAGGCTCCTTCGCCGCGGGGGCGGGCGCCCCGTCGCTGCCGAACGGTCTACTGTTCGGGGGCGGCATGGCGGCGGTCCACCAGCTCGGGATCGAGGCGCTGGGCGCGGCCGCCGTGCTCGTGACCGTCTTCGCCCTCTCCTTCGTCACGGTGTGGATCCTGAGCAAATTCTTCGGCGGCATCACGACCGACTACCGAAACGAAAGACTCATACCGTAGAGGGACTCGGGCCGCCCGAGGTTCGGCAGCGACCATGCCGACCGGAAAGGGAAGGGAGGACCGGGGCGCCGCGGCACGCAGCGACCGGAGCGTCCAGCCGTCCTCGGCAATCCTCGATGCGGCGTTCCGCAAGGCGTACCGGGCCACTCCCCGGGGCGCGGATCGTCTGGACCGCGCCCGGCGACGTGCCCAGCTCAAGGTGATCCGGGCGGGCGCCGTCGTCCTTCGCCACCTCTCCCTCGAGCTTAGGCCGGTCGCTCCGGGCCGGCTTACCCCGTTCGAGTTCACGCTGGTCGAGAAGCATTTCGGCGCGGGTAAGCTCGAGCGTGCCGCCCGGCGGGTCCAGGAGGCGGGCTCGCGGATCAGACGCGCCTCCCAGGATGAGCAACGGACGGTCTCCCGCTCGACCGAGACCGAACAGTACGCCGTCTCGGTGCGGCGTTTCTACGGCCGGCTCGCGAGCTTCGTGCGCGAGGTCGACCCCGACCTGAAGGTGCTGAGGGACGTCGCCTTCTACCTCAAGGAGCGCCCGAAGCTCGACCCGACGGCCCGCACGCTGGTGGTCGCCGGCTTTCCGAACGTCGGAAAATCCTCCCTCGTGGCCCGGCTTTCGACGGCCCGGCCGAAGGTCGCCCCGTACCCGTTCACGACGCTGGCCATCTCCGTCGGGCACGCCGACCTCGGTTTCGACCGGCTGCAGGTGCTCGATACCCCGGGGGTCCTCGGGCGTGGCAAACGGGCGAACCCCGCGGAGGTCGAGGCCGAGGTCGCCGTCGGCCAGGCGGCGTCGGCGGTATTGTTCGTCCTCGATCCGACCGAGGGCTGCGGCCACACGCTCGCCGAGCAGGAGGCGCTCCTGGAGAAGTGGCGCGCGGAGTTCCCGAACACCCCGATGCTTGAGGTGGAGACGAAGGCGGACCTGTTGACGCGCAAGGGGCCGAGGCTCAAGGTCTCGGCGAAGACGGGGACCGGGCTGACCCGCCTGCGCTCGTGGATCGACCAGACGCTCTCCGCCATCCCGGCCCCGACGACCCCCGGAGACGAGTTGGAGACCTCCTTCGAACCGGCGGTCGAAGGCGAGTGACCGGCCCCGTCTCCCGGCCGACCCGCTCGAC
>JAKIWY010000191.1 GCA_022749835.1 Thermoplasmata archaeon
CGGCGTCGTACGTCATGCTCGCCGCGTAGCGCCCGGGGGGTGAGGTCGATATGTTGGAGGTCAGGTCGGTCCAGTTCCCCCCAGAAAACTTCCAGGTGTCCGAGAGCCCAGCGTTCCCGTCCCGGCCCCCGAAGAGGAGGACGTACCCGTCCTTCGCATCGTAGGTCAGGTCGTCCACGATCGCCCACCGGGCGCTGGGCGCGGTACCGGTCAAGCCGCTCCAGTTCCCGCCCCGGTACAGGTACGTCGAGTTGACCGGAAAAGAGTAAGCGGCGCCGTACGCCGGCCCTTCGAGCCCCCCGAAGAGGACCGTCTCGTTGTCCGGCGGGTCGAAGGTCATTCCGGCGCCGCCGAACCCACCGGTCGGGCCATTGGCCCCGCCCGTGACGTTGGTCCAGCCCTTCGAGCCCGTCGAAGAGAGCGGGTGAGGTCGGACTGGGGCGGTGCACTGCGCGCGCCCGGCGCCGGTGGGGGCGCACGAAAGCGAGCTGCCGAACGCTGGACCCACCCCTCGGCCGAGCGAAGTGATCGCGGTCTCGAGCGCGGAGCCGGCCGCGGAGGAAGTATTCGCCGGGGGCACGCTCGGCACCGGCGAGCTCGAAAGCGCGGTTCCGGACACGCCCGGAAGGGTCGGGACGAGCACGGTAAGGAAGAGCACGGCGATGCAGACCCAAGGGCGCGGCACGGAAACTCCTCCCACGACTCGTGTATCCGCAAGGCGGTTTCCGTATTTAGGGCCCTATGCCAGCAGACCATTCTCCCGGTTCCGCCCGGCGCGTCGGTACCGCCGCTCAGAGCGGGTGACGCCCGTCCATGTCGGGGCGTCGGACGGCATGCAAATCGAGCCCGTTTCTGACTCCGCAAGGCCCCGGCCGGGGCCCGCCCGCGACGCCGTTATAGCGAGAGCATAGTGTCTGTTCGGAGGGGAGAACTCCGATGGCCTACGACATGTACCAGGAGATCATCCTCCAACACTATCGGGCGCCTAGGAACTTCGGCCCCCTCGAGGGAGCCGACCTCGCTGGCGAAGAGAGCAACCCGATGTGCGGGGACAAGATCCTCATCCAGCTCAAGCTTAACTCCGCTCGCTCGAAGGTGGACGAGATCCGGTTCAGCGGTGAAGGATGCGCGATCAGCGTCGCGAGCGCCTCCCTGCTGACCCAATCGATCGCCGGCCACCCGCTCGAGGAGGTGACCCGGATGCAGCAGGAAGATGTCCTCGCTCTCCTGGGAATACCCCTTTCTCCGGTGCGGGTGAAGTGCGCCCTCACGGCGTTCACCGCGTTGGGCCGGGCCCTCCAATCTGGGGGACTCGCCCCAGATGGTCCGGCGGGTTCGGGAGGAACAGGCGCCAAGTGATCGCGGTCGACGCGGGACTCTGCGTCCTGTGCGGCCTCTGTACCGGAGTCTGTCCTCCGAACGCGCTCGACCTGACCCCCACCCGGCTCCTCGTTCTTCAGAACTGCTCGGGCTGCGGGCGCTGCGTTCCGTACTGCCCGGTAGGCGCGCTCTCCGGCGGTCGGCCCGCCGCGCGGCGAGGCAAGCGCGATGGCTGACCCAACCGCCGCGCCCCATGGCCTCGGCCGCGGGTCCCGGGAATCCCCGAGGGTCCTGCTCGTCGACCCCTACATGGCACGGAAAGACCCGATGGAGCGCAAGCTCGTCGAGCTCTACCCCTCGCTCGGCCTCCTCCAGCTCGGCGCCTACCTCCGACAACGCGGGGTGAAAGTCGAGGTCCTCGACCTCACCTTCGAGCGGGATGCCCGCGCGGTCCGCCGTAGGATCCGTTCGTTCTCCCCCCACTTGGTCGGGGTCCACACCAAGACGTTGATGCGGGAGCGCTCGCTCGCCATCGGTCGCGAAGCCCGGGAGCTCGGCGCCTACGCCGTGGCCGGCGGACCGGATGCCGTCACCGACCCGCTCGCGTACCTGCACGGTGGCTTCGACTCGGTGGTCCTCGGCGAGGGAGAGGCGACCCTGACCGAGCTCGCCGACCGAATCGTCGAAAAGACCGACCCCGAGAGCGTCCCCGGCGTGGTGGTCCGTCGAGGGGAGAGGCTTGCACGGGCCCCGGCACGCCCGTTTCTTAGGGACCTGGATGCCCTGCCGCTCCCTGCTTGGGATCTCGTCGACATGGAGGGGTACCTCTCGCGTTGGCAGAAGCAGACCGGGGAGCGCCGGTCAGCGGTGCTCACCTCACGAGGTTGCCCGTTCGACTGTTCCTGGTGCTCGAAACCGGCCTTCGGCCGCACGTTCCGCCAGCAGTCGCCCGGGCGGGTGATCGCGGAGCTGCGGGCGCTCGTCGACCGCTACTGCGTCGATTACGTGAGGTTCTGCGACGACGTCTTCGGCATCCACCGGGGCTGGCTCGAAGAGCTGCTCGGCCGGATGGTCTCCGACGAACTCGGGATCCGCTTCGAGTGCCTCGCCCGGGTCGACCTGCTCAAGACCGACCTTCTCCAATCCATGCGCTCGGCCGGCCTCGCCCGGGTCTACGTCGGCGTCGAGTCGGGGAGCCAGAAGATGCTCGACCTGATGAATCGAGGGACCCGCCTCACCCAGGTCGAGCGTGTGGCGGCCGCGCTCAGGGAGGAGGGGGTCCGACAGTTCTGGTTCCTGATGCTGGGCTACCCCGGGGAGACCCTGGAGGATATCGAGGCGACCCTGCGACTCTTCCGACGGTTCAGCCCCGAGGAGTACTCCGTCTCCATCGCCACGCCAGTGCCCGGTACGCGGTTCCACGAGCTCGTCCGGGACCGATTGCGCGGCCGCCCGAACTCGGGCGCCCAGAACGGCGGAAAGGCGCTCCTCTATGAGGCGGCGTACCCCGAAGCTCTCTATCGTTGGGAGCAGGCGCGCTTCCATTGGGAGGCGGCGATGGGGAAGGCGCGGGGCCGCCTCCCGGCGGAGCTGCTCGACCGGCTCGGTCGCGCGGCGGACCAACTCCACGAGAGGGTCGCGTCACCGATCTTGCTCGGTCGTCCCGGCCGCCTGACGAGCGAGCGCGGCTCTTCCGCTCCCTCCGTGAACCCGCCGAGAAGCCCCGTCCCCGAAACACCGAGCGGGTGAGCGCGAGGCGGTCCGCTCGCGGCTCGCGCGCGGATGGACCGGACACGGCCGCTTCCACCGGCAGTACCGGCACTTTTCGACGGGCGTGGGGGAGATCGGGTTTCGAAGGTGGCCGTACTTCCGGCGGGGCATCGATCGGCGATGGAAGTTCGGCCCCGGACCTCAGGATGTTGACCGCTTCGCGAGCCCGGCGCGACGGCTCGGTCACGGACAACTCATCCCCTCCGGCGGCGTC
>JAKIWY010000192.1 GCA_022749835.1 Thermoplasmata archaeon
CCTCATCCCGGTCGGACCGCTCGACGGCGCGAAGGTCCTCCGATGGAGCTCGAAGATATGGCTCACCGGTTTCGCGACCGCTCTCGGCTTCAGCCTGTTCGTCGCCTCGATCCTGTTCGGACTCGTCAGCGTCGGGCCGTTCTGAGGGGAGGACGATGGACCGGATCGCTCCCCGGGAGCTCGGCTTGGGGCGGCTCATGATCGACCTCGGCTTTCGCGACGTCGAGGGGCTCGTCGCGAGCTACGTCCTACCGCAGGAGGACGGCTTCACCCTCGTCGAGACCGGACCGACGACCTGCGCCGACCGGCTCATGGAGGGAGTCCGGGCCGCCGGTGTCGACCCCTCCGAGGTCAAGCGGGTTTTGGTCACGCATATCCACCTCGACCACGCGGGGGGCCTCGGCCGGGCGGCCGAGATGTTCCCGAACGCCCAGCTGTTCGCGCACCGGCTCGGCACCGCGCATCTCGTCGACCCGAGCAAGCTCATCGAGAGCGCGCGTCGCGCCTGGGGAGCCTCCTCCGACCGTCTCTGGGGCCCGATCCCTCCGGTGCCGGCCGGTCGGCTGGTCGCCCTTTCGGGAGGTGAGCGGCTGGCCGTCACGGGGGGAGAGTTGGTCGTCATCGAGACTCCGGGCCACGCGCGCCACCATCTCGCCTTCCTTGACCTCGCGACCGGCGCGATGATGACCGGGGACGCGGCGGGCGTCCGGCTCGAGCGCTCCGGACGGACCCGCCCGGCGATCCCTCCGCCCGACCTCGACCTCGACCTCTTGTTCGGGAGCCTCGAGAAGATGGCCGCCGCCGGACCCAAGGCGATCTGGCTGAGCCATTTCGGCCCGGACGACGCCGGGCCCTCGGACCTTGCCGACTACCGTCTCGCGGTCGAAGCGTGGCGGGACGTCGCGCTCGAGGCGGCAAGGGAAGAAGCGAGCGTGAACCGGATCGTTCGGGCCCTTCGATCGTACGAGGAGTCTCGGGCCGCTCGCCTCGGAGTGCCGGGGCCGGCCTCCGAGCAGGGAGACCTGGTCTCGGGGTACGACCTGGCGGCGCAAGGACTGCTCCGCTACTTCCGGACCCACGGGATCTTGCCGGGGTGAGCCGGCTGACCGCTCTCCCGGCCTCGCGGCGGCGCGGGCCTGCGGCCGCACTGTTCGTCAGCCGCGTCGTCTACGCGTTCAACTGGTACAACGTCGGGGCCGTCCTTCCCCTCATCGGGGTGGGACTCTCCGCCGGCACCGAGCGTCTGGGTCTCGTGCTCGGGGCGTTCCTCATCGGCGTCGGCGTCTTCCAGGTTCCGGCCGGGTTCGCCGCGCTGCGGTACGGCGCGCGTAAGGTCTCGTTGTGGGGGCTCGCTCTCTTCGGGGCGGCGGGCGTCGCCTCGGCGTTCTCGCCGTCGATCGCGGCCCTCGCGGGCCTGCGGTTCGTCGCCGGCGTGGGGGCCGCCTTGTTCTTCTCCCCGGCGCTGAGCCTCATCGCGTCGTACTACCCACCGGGAGAACGGGGTCCGGTGATCGGACTATACAACGGCGGATTCAGCCTGGGCGGTGCTCTGGGGCTGTTCCTGGGCGCGTGGGCCGGCGTCACCTGGGGGTGGCCGTTCGCCCTCGGGGTGGGCGGTGGCGTCCTCCTCGTCTCCACGGCGGCCGCGGCCGTCCTGTTGCCGCCGACCCCGGAGGACCGCTCGCCCCGCAGCGTTGCGGACGTGCGACGGCGTGGGGTGGCGGTTCTCCGGTCCCGCGCCCTTTGGGCACTCTCGCTTGCGCTCACCGGCTTCTGGGCGGCGATCTACATCGTGGCCCAGTACTTCGTGCAGTTCGTGCACGACGCCCGCTCTGCCTGGGGAGTGGGGGTCGGGGCCGCTCTCGCGGCGATGGTCGTCATCGTTTCGTTCCCGGGAGGACCGTTAGGGGGTTGGGTCGCCGAGAGGGCGATCGACCGACGGCTGCTCGCCGGCGTCCTGGCAGCCGTCGCAGCACTCTGCGTCATCGCAGTGCCGTGGATGCCGCTCTGGGCCCTCTGGCCACTATTTGCCCTCCTTGGGCTCGTGGATGGGATGGCGTTCGCCGTTCTCTACCTCATCCCGGCCTACTTGCCGGAGACCCAGGGGGACGACCTCGCCCTCGGGGTCGCCGTGGTGAACTCGATCCAAGTGCTGATCGGAAGTGCGCTCGCGGTCGCCTTCGGGTTCTTGGCGGCCTCCCGTGGTTACCCGTTCGCGTGGCTGATCGCGGGCATCCTCGCCCTCGCGCCTCTGCCC
Organism: Thermoplasmata archaeon; assembly: GCA_022749835.1. Classification (GTDB taxonomy): domain Archaea; phylum Thermoplasmatota; class Thermoplasmata; order Lutacidiplasmatales; family UBA184; genus Lutacidiplasma. Next base: position 2,258 of record JAKIWY010000192.1, read on the forward strand.
CTGCTCGCTCTGGTCCCTGAGACTGTCGCGCCGGACCCAGCTACGAGGACCCCGACGTGACCGCGTAGCGCAAGCCCCACCGGCTTCTCCGGCGAGGATTCGAATGGCTCGAGGCGCCGCCGATGGGGACGGTAGGCTGACCCCCGGGCCGTCGCTCGGCCCGAGGGTTCTATAGCATGCCGCGACGTGGAAGAACCGCAGCCCCGTGGTGTAGTGGCCAAGCATGCTGGCCTTTGGAGCCGGCGACAGCGGTTCGAATCCGCTCGGGGCTACCCGTCAGCACTTTTGCCCGATTGGGCCAGAGTGACCACTGCCCGCTCGACCACGCCGACCTCGATCGCCTCAACCGCGAGTACGCCGACCGCATCCGCTCGACATCTCTCCCACCCCGACTGAGCTAACCGTTTCGGAGGGTCGGGTCCTCCCCGGCTCTCCAACTCTTCAACGAGTACCGTTCTGCCGGCGGTGGGTGCCATTCGGGTTGGAAGCGCTCAGGGCGGGGCGCCCACAGAGGGCGTATCAGTCGCCGCTTCGTGTGATGTCGCACGCTATCGCCGCGACTAGCAGGCTTGTCGGCCCACGAGGAGTATTCCACTCGTTGAAGTAATCGTCCAATCCGGCACTGACGACCTCCAGAGACTCGTCGTCTGAGGAGAACTCGATCAACTCCTCGAATATCTCGACGGGCGGCATCTGGATCAACTCACCCACCCCTAACACAACCCCATCCCTTGGCCTTTATGTTGACTGCGTACCCAGCGGGGCCCGCGGGACGAGGCAGCGCGAATGGGATTGGCAAACCCGGACCCGCCCCCGGGAGCTGTTGAAGAACAGTTGGAGCAGCGTTCGACTTTCGACTAATCGTCGCCTCCACGGACAGAGCGTCCGACCGAGGGGTGCTCTCGATGTAGGCCGTCCTGAACGTCCTCATGGCCGTCTCCACACCGGGGCCGAGGAGCGACTCCGGGTCAAATGGTTCGTTCAACGCGAGGTCCGACTCGTACGCCTCGTACGTCTTCC
>JAKIWY010000193.1 GCA_022749835.1 Thermoplasmata archaeon
CCCGGGGCGTCCTGGCCAGTCAAACCCAAGCGATTTGAAGGGCGAAGGGGTCGACCATTTCGTGTCCGACTATCCGACCGCCCATCCGGTCGACGCCGAGCACCCCCCGAACTCGATCTCGGTACCGTTCGTCATCGCGGCCGCGGTGCTGATCGGCGTCGGTCTTTTCGCGATGGCCGCCTTCCTGATCACCTTCACCTGGCTCTACTTCCTCGGGATCCTGCCGGTCCTCGCCGGCGCCCTCCTCTTGTTCGACCCGCGTTCCGGTTCGGACCGAAGCGGATAGTCCCCTCGCCGGGTCGCAACGGGAGGCTCATCGCCGCATGCCGACGACACCGTATCGCCCGGTGGTCGTCAAGCTGGGCGGGAGCGTCATCACGCGGAAGCGCGAGGTGGAAAGGGTCCGCGCCAAGGTGCTCGGCCGCCTCGCCAACGAGCTCGCCGGATACGCCCCTTCGGGTGGGCTCGTGGTGCTCCATGGAGCGGGGTCGTTCGGACACCCTGGGGCCGTGCGATGGGGGCTGGCCGACGCGCCCACGGTCCCCCCGAAAGGGGGGGCCAGGGTGCGCGGGGCCTCCATAGTGAGCGCCGAGGTCCGACGCCTTCATGTCACCGTCCTTCGGGCCCTCGTGGAGGCCGGGGCCAACCCCTGGTCGGTCCCCGCAGCGTCCGTGGCGAAGAACCGGGCCGGCCGATTGGTCGAGTTCGACGCAGCCCCGTTCATTAGCGCCCTCTCCGCGGGGGCGCTGCCCGTCTCCTTCGGGGACGTTGTTCCCGACCTGGATTGGGGCTCCTCGATCCTCAGCGCCGATACGATCGCCGTCGAGCTCGCCCGGCGGCTCCCGGCCGAGCGGGTCGTCTTCGTCAGTGATGTGGAAGGGATCCTCTCGGACCCCGGGGGCGGAGGTCGGCGATCGGTCATCCCGACGGTCACCCGGGAGGTCGTGGAGCACCTCGCCCCTCGGCCGAAAGCACCGGACGTGACCGGAGGCATCCGGGGCAAGGCGGAGGCGATGTTGACCATCGCGAGTTCTGGCGCGCACGCAGGTCTTATTAGCGGTCTCAAGGGTGGGGCGCTCTCTCGGGCGATTCGGGGGGAGATGGTCTACGGGAGCTGGGCGAGCGCCACCTCCCACTGACCCGCCCGCAGGCCCCGGAGAGGCCGGCCTCAACCTGAGCCACCGCAAGGCCGAGCACGTCAAGGTAGTGCTCGCGGGGGAGGTGGAGGGCCGGTACCGGTACTGGAACGACATCCAGCTCTACCACAACGCGCTCCCCGAGGTCGATTTCGACGAGCTCGACGCGTCGACGACCCTCTTCGGAAAGCGGCTCGCCGCGCCGCTGATGATCACCGGGATGACCGGCGGCTTTCCGGACGCGGTCAAGATCAACAGCCACCTAGCGCGCGCCGCCGCCGAGGTCGGGATCGCGATGGGGGTCGGGAGCGAGCGGGCGGCGATCCTCAAAGGGCAGTACCCCGAGAGCTACTCGTGCGTCGCGAAGTTCAACGTCCCGCTCAAGTTCGCGAACCTCGGTGCCCCGCAGATCATCCCGCAGACCCCCGGCGAGAAGGTCGTCGGTGTCGAGGAGGCTCGGGCGGCGATGTCGCTCATCGGCGCGGACGCCCTCGCCGTCCACCTGAACTTCCTGCAGGAGATGGTCCAGCCGGAGGGGGACCGCAAGGCGCGCGGCTGCCTGGAGGCGGTCGGTCGGCTCGCCCGCGAGCTCCCCGTCCTGGCCAAGGAGACCGGCGCGGGGATCTCCCGGGACGTCGCCCTCCGACTCAAGGAGAAGGGAGTGAGGGCGTTCGACTCCAGCGGCACGGGCGGGACCTCCTTCGCGGCGGTCGAGCACCACCGGGCGAAGGCGCAGGGGGCGCTACGCGAAGCCAGGGTGGGCCGCACCTTCTGGGACTGGGGGATCCCCTCCCCGGTGTCGGTGCGAGAGCTCGTCCCGCTCGGATTGCCGGTCATCGCGAGCGGAGGCATCAGAAGCGGCCTGGACGTCGCCCGGGCGATCGCCCTCGGGGCGCATACCGCGGGGATCGCCGGGGGCGTGCTCAAGGCGGCCTCGACGAGCTACGAGGCGACCCGGGGGGAGCTCGAGCAGCTCGTCTACGAGTTCAAGGTCGCGATGCTCCTGACGGGGAGCCGGAACGTCGAGGCGCTAGGCCGCGTCCCGACGGTGATCACCGGGGAGACCCGGCAGTGGCTCGCCCAGGGACCCGGCCGGGACCCGGCATGAGCGCCGGCGCCTCCTTCCCCTCCCCCGACGAGCTCCACCGTCGCAAGCTCGCCTGGGTCAAAGCCGGCCATCCGGGACCGATCCCTTCCAACGTGGAATGGCGATCCGCCGTCTCCGAGGAGGAACGGAAGGGACTCGAAGGCTCGGTCGCCCGGAAGCCGACCCGCACCCTCTCGGGCGTCGCCGTGGTCGCGGTCATGACCCCCCCGGCGGCGTGCCCCCACGGTCGCTGCAGCTACTGTCCGGGCGGCGTGGAGGCGCGCACTCCCCAGAGCTACACCGGCGAGGAGCCGTCCGCGCTCCGGGGCGCCCAGCTCGGCTGGGACTCCCGGGCCATCACCGAGCATCGCCTGAACGTGCTCGAGACGATCGGCCATCCGACCTCGAAGGTCGAGGTGATCCTGATGGGCGGCACGTTCCCGGCCCGGCCCAAACCGGTGCGCGACCGGGTCTTCAAGGGGGTCTTCGACGGCCTCAACGCCACCGTCTCCCCGACGCTCGCCGACGCCCAGCAGCTCAACGAGCACGCCAAGCGGCGGCTCGTCAGCCTGACCGTGGAGACCCGGCCGGACTGGTGCAGCGCCCGAAATCTTCCCGACCTCCTGGAGGCCGGGGTGACCCGCGTCGAGCTGGGGGTCGAGTGCCTGACCGACTCCGTCCTGCGGAACGTCGGCCGGGAGCACGGGACCGACGAGGTGGTCCAAGCGAGCCGCGAGGCCCGGGACCGCGGGCTCAAGCTCTGCTACCACCTCATGCTCGGCCTCCCCGGGATGGACCCCGCCCGGGACCTCGCCGACCTGAGGCGACTGTTCGACGACTCGTATTTCCGTCCGGATATGGTCAAGCTCTACCCCACCCTGGTGATCCCCGGCACCGCGCTCTATGACGACTGGAAGGCCGGGCGCTACGAGCCGTACGACACGCCGACCGCGACCGAGCTCCTCGCGAAGGTCAAGGCGATCCTCCCCCCGTGGGTCCGGGTGCAGAGGATCCAGCGCGACATCCCCGCCCGCCTGATC
>JAKIWY010000194.1 GCA_022749835.1 Thermoplasmata archaeon
CCCCCGAGCTCGGCCGGCTCTACCGCCAGCTCCACGGACTCCTACGACCGGGCGGCGTCTTTCTCAACGGCGACCGGATGGCGTTTGACCGGAGGCTCCCGAGAATCCGGGCGATGGCCCGGGAAGCCAATCATCGGCGCGCCCGGACCGAGTTCGCCCGGAGCGGGGCCGAGACCTGGGATACCTACTGGCGGCGCCTTGCCGAAGAGCCGTCCCTGCGTGCGGAGTTTTCCGAGCGACATCGCCGCTTTCCCAAAGCCCATCACGGGGAGGAGGAGATGACCGCCGACCGCCACGAGCAGGCCCTGCGCTCGGCCGGCTTCGGCGAGGTCGCCGTCGTCTGGCAGGAGATCGATAACCGCGTCCTGCTCGCGATCCGCTCAGCCCGCCGGGCCTGAACCGGGGCGCCCCGCCGGCCCGGTCGTCGACCCCGGCGCCGGCTCGACGCCCGGACGCTTCCGATCGGGTACCATTCCCTCCTGGACCCAAGCCCTGAACGCGTCAGGGTTCCAGGGCCGGCCCAGATACCGCTCGATCATCTCCTTCGCCGGACGTGTCGCCCCCGCCTCGAGGATCTCCCGGGCGTAGCGGTGCGCCGTTTCGGCATCCCGGAGCGTCCCCTTGGATGCGAACGGGCTCAGGACGTCCCGTGCGATGGCGACCGACCAGATGTAGGTGTAGTAGAGGGCGGCGTACTCGGTGATGTGCCCGAAAGAGTACGGAAGGTGGGTCCCTTCCGGTAGCTCGATCGTCGTCGTCCGGGCAAACTCCTCCCGCGCGACCCGGGTCGGGTCGATGCCCGCCGGATCGTGGTCATAGACGGCGAGCGACAAACGTGCGAAGCCGACCTGGAGCATCCACAGGTAGCCCCGGCCGAGCGCATCGGCGTCGCGCACCTTCTCCGCGAGCTCGCGGGGGAGCGGGGCGCCAGTCCGGAAATGGCGGGCGAAGGAGAGGAGCGTCTCCGGGTCCTTCGCCCACTCCTCGAAGAGCATGCTCGGGACCTCCACGAAGTCCCACTCGACGAACATCTGGCCGTTGTAGACCCATCGACCGTGCCCGGCCAGGAGGGCGTGCAGAAGATGGCCGAACTCGTGGAAGAAGGTGACCACGTCGTCGTGAGAGAGCAGCGCCTCCTCCTTCGGGACGCTCGCCTCGACGAAATTGCAGATCAACGCCGCCTGGGGGAGCTGCACCCCACGGATCCCGTTGCGCACGTCGAACTGGGCGGCGTGGGAGTACTTTCCATCCCGCGGAACGAGGTCGAGGTACATCCTTCCGAGCCGTTCTCCGTCGCGGTAGGCGTCGTACGTCTCGACCGTCGGGTGCCAGGCGGTCACCGGAACCGGCTGAAAGTCGATTCCGAACAGGGTCTTGACGAGGGCAAAGAGGCCGTCGCGAACGAGGGGGTAGGGAAGGTACTCCCGAAGCTCGGACGCCTCGACGCCGAAGCGCTCCTTCCGAAGGAGGGTCTTGTAGTAACCGGCGGAGCTCCCCGGACCGACGTCCCACGCGTCGAGGCCCGGAGCGCCCGGCACCTCGCGTCGCTTGCGTTCGAGCAAGAGGGCGAGATCCTCCCGAGAGGGCTCGCGCAGGGTCGCCTGGGTGCTCGCAAGGAACGCCTGGAGGTTCGCCACGCTCTCCATCATCTTGTCCTCCACGAGGTAGTCGGCGTACGAACGGTACCCGAGCCCCTGGGCAAACTCGTGGCGGAGCGCGAGGATGCGCGCCAGGACCGGTTCGTTCTCGGGGTACGCCCGGTTGAGGAAGCGCTCGAAGACCTTCCGGCGGGTTTCGGAGAGGCGGGCCGATGACATCACGGGGAAGACGTCGGCGTACGATGTGGTGAGGCTGACCTTTCCGTCCGGCCCCGGGGGATGCCGTTGGACATAGTCCTCCGGAAGTCCCTCGAGCGCCCTCAAGGAGTCGAACGTGACCTTCCCGGGGAGATTGGCGATGTTCGACGCGAATTCGTTGACCCGCTGATCGATCTCGTCCTTGAGCGCGCGAACGAGCGCGCGTTCCGCCAGGGGCAGCTCCACCCCGCTGCGCCGCATGTCCCTCAGCAGCTTTTCGAGGGCGAAGCGGGCCTCGGAGTCGAGCGGCCCGGCGTCGATGGAGCGAAGGCGGGCGTAGAGGTGCGGGTCGAGCCGGACGGCGTTCATCAGGCGGTCCGACGCCTCGGCGGCGTGACGCCCCGCTTCCCGCAACGCCGCCTCCGGGTGGCCGTTGAACAGGATCCGGGCGTGGCTCGAGACGTTGACGACCTCGAGGAGAAGCTCGTCCAGCGGAAGGAGCGTGTTCTCCAACGTCGCCGGGCGAGGGTCGTTCGCGATCGCCGAGAACCGCGCCGGAAACGCCTCGAGCGCCCGGCCCGAAATGGTCCGGAACTCATCGAGCGTCAGCGAGAACGGATAGGGACCCAGGGACGGCTCGTTCGTGGTCATCGTGGGAACCTTGCGCTCGCACGGGGAACCCCTTCTTGAACTAGCGGGGCGGCGTACCGGCCACCCCGGGCAGGGGCGCCCAACCGGGGGCCCGGTCGAACCCACGAGGGCGCCCTTGGTCGGGCTGGGGTCTCCAACGGCCCGACGGGTAGGGGAGTTGCGCGCCAAGGGCGCGCTCCCCGCTCCCCCGGGGCCAGTACGGCGCCAGTCCGTCACGGAGAGCGGGCCGGTGAGCCGTGCTCAGCGCCGTCGGACGGGAATCCCCAGAGACGGCTGCTCGCCGGGGAACGGTGCAAGCCGTCTGACCACGTCGCCGCCATCCCCACCGATGGCGGATTCCCGGCTCAGGTAGAGGGGTGAAGACCTCCGCGCTCCCCACGGCGTGGCGCCGACCTCGCGCCTTCAGTTCGCGTCGATCGTTCCCGAAAGCGGCCAGCTCCCGGGGTGGTTCGGGCAAAGGATCGTGAAGGAGATCGTCAGCGACCCGCCCGCGGCGACCGACGCCGGCAGGCTTGGGGAGAAGTCGGCGAGGGCGAACGGGGACGCCACTCGGACGCCGGTCACGGAATGCGCGGTCGTGTTCGAGAAGTTCGGGATTGTGATTGAGTACGGCAATTTTTCACTGACGTTGAAATCGAGCGGGCATCGGGTGCAGCCGTTCTGAGCCGAGGTACCGAAGAAAGTACCCGAGCCGCCCTGATAGTTGACCGTCCACGTGATCGATTGTATGGTCACCGCGGTAGGTGACGATGAATGACTGGACGTGAGGAAGAGAAGCCCGATCCCGGCGAAGCCGCCGATCAA
>JAKIWY010000195.1 GCA_022749835.1 Thermoplasmata archaeon
AGTGCCCACGTTGCACCGGCGGGACCCGCGTTGCCCTACTTAATCACCGAACACGTTTCTACGCTCGACCCGTGTGCGCGGGACGTCGACTTCGGCCGGCGGCCCGGGACTTCGGCGGGGAAGCGCCGGCGCAGCCCATCGTCGCGTCGCGGTGAGACCGAGCGGCGGAGACTCCGGCCCTCCTTATGTGGAGCCCCTGTAGTCGGATGGCGATGCGTCTCCAACCGCTGCTGGTCCTGGGCGTCGTCCTCCTGTTGGGGGCACCGATCGCCCAGGCGTCCGCTGTCCGCAGTAACGTGGCCGACCGACACTGGGGAGGTTCCAGCCTGGGAACGCCTGGCGGCCTCGTCACCGATGCCACCAGGGTCCCCGCCGGGGCGCGCTCAATCCCGACCAACCCGAGCAATGAGATTCACCTCACCGTTGCCCTAGACCCGCGCAATGCGGCAGAGCTCTCGCAACTCGAAGCCGCCGTAATCGCGCCACAGGGCCCGGAATACCGCAATTTCCTCTCCGAGGCCCAGTACGAGGCGCGGTTCGCGCCCTCGCCCCAGTCGGTCGCTTCGCTCTCCGATTATTTTGCGAAGTACGGCGCGCGAGGCTTCTCCGAAACCGCGGACCGGCTCGGGCTCAGCTTCGCCGTTCCCGTCCGAGGGGTGGAGGATTCGCTCGGCGTGAAATTCGTCGACTTCCGCGGAGCGGACGGCAGACTCCACTACACCGCATTGGGGACGCCAGTACTTCCTCCTGCCATTGCCCGGGTCGTGGCCGGGATCGGGGGGCTCACCAACAGTGCCAATGGCGTCTTCCACCCGCTCGCCCGCTCGGTCGCCACCGGCCATAGCCTACGGGCCCAGGGGATCCCCCGATTCGTCATCGACAACGCCACCGGTGAGCAATGGTTCGTCGGATCGGACTATACCCAGGTCTACGGCGTCTCGAAACTCTTCCCCGGCCCCGTTCAGCCGTCGAACGCCTCGTTCGCTGGAAAGGAGGCGGTCGCCACCATCCTGATGTCCTCTTACAACCAGAGCTCGAACCTCGACCTGCCGCCGTTCGACCCGTCGGTCGTCTCCCAGTACTTCAACGACACGTTCGCGAGCTCCTGGCCTCACCCGGTCGTCGAGGGCGTCCCGGTGAACGTCTCTGGTGTGACCCCGCCGCTCCCGGGCAACTACAGCGGGCGCAACGACACCACCTTTGATGAATCGGAGAACTCGCTCGACCTCGAGATGGCCGGAAGCCTCGCTCCGGGCGCCACGATCGTCAACTTCTACTTCGCCGGGAGCCTCATCGCTTCTTCCTCCGCGAATCCTTCGGAGGGCGATGTCGCGGACTACTTCGCCCAGTGCCTTTCTTCCGCGCTGAGCCACAACTACGCGCCCGCCCAACTCGCCGCCGTGAGCGGCTCCTTCGGCCTGCCCGACCTCAACGACAGCCTTTGGAATGTCGAGTTGGGCCACGCGGCCGTTACCGGTGTCACGGTCGTCGCGGCGAGCGGAGACCAGGGGGACGCCCCCGCGGCCGCCTCCGGGGGCCTCGAGGGTCAATGGCCCGGCTGGCCCGCGAGCGCCGCGTTCGACACGAACGGAACGATCGCGGTAGGCGGTGTGAGCCTCAATCTCGCCGGCGGGTCGACCGGGACGTACACGAGCGGCTCGGCCCCCACCGGCTTTGATTCGAACATCACGCGGATCTCCAACTCGAGCGCCTGGTGGGACTCGACGCAGGGTTACGGCAACTTCACCGGCTCCGAGGGCGGGGTGAGCAGCGTCTACCCCGAGCCGTCCTGGCAGTTCCATTCGGCGGCGCAGAGCCCGATCGTCAACGCCACCGTCACGCAGGGAGGCTCTCTCGGCCGCAGCGAGCCGGACGTCTCCTTCACGGCCAACACCACCCTCGTCTACGACAGCGCGGACGCGAACGGGACGTACTTTGACGTCCTCGAGGGAACGAGCGTCGCCTCCCCGGTGTTCGCCGGGATGCTCGCCGAGCTCTCGGCGGTCTCCGGCCACCTCTTCGGGTACATCGACCCCGAGCTCTACCGGATCGCCTCCTACTACACCCAGCACCCGAACCCCGGCGACCCCTATCTGGACGTCGTCTCGGGGTCGAACTACCAGTTCTCCTCTGGGCCGGGATGGGACGCCGTCACCGGTTGGGGAGGGATCGATGCACCGAGCTTCCTTGCCGCGGACGCCCAGGCGGCGATCAGCCAGTACGTCTACACCGGTCCGACCCCGGGGCTCCCCGCGCCCTCTAGCCTGACGACCGTCGAATCCGAGCTCGGTCTCGCCATCATCGTCGGACTCGCCCTGCTCACCGGCATCGTTCTGTTCCTCGTCTTCGGGCGACCGCGACGCTCGGGAGCGCCGCCCTACTCTCCGTCCCCCGGCCCTTACCTCTCGAACAGCCCGCTCGCCGGCGGTCCTCCGGGCGCCCCCGGTGGCCCTCCGATCCCCGGCGGGGTCGCGACGTACATTTGTCCCTACTGCGGCTCGACCCGCATCGCCGAACCGACTCGCTGCCCCAACTGTGGGGCGCTGTAGTCGCCGCTAGCCGGCCGCCGGTGTGTCGGTCGCCGCCGCGGGGTCGGGTGCGCTCTCCTCGGGGGACTCGGTGGCCGGGGCCTCTGATGCGGTGGAGGAGGCCGGCGCGGCGGTCGACGGGCTCACGCCGAGCTTCTGCTCGAGGAAGCGCCGGATCTCCTCGGGCTTGGTCGACGCGATGCCGAAGTACTCCGCGAACATCTTGGTGGTGCGCAACTCGAGGGTCGCGCCCTTCGGCTCGGCGTGGATGAGGCCCATCCCTTGCAGGTGGGCGACCTCCTCGTAGGCCGCCTCGCCGAGCATCTTGGCGAGCAGGCTCTGGCGGACGGGCTGGTGGTAGGCGATGAGCGTGAGCGCCTTGAGGGTGCGCGGTGGCATCTCGACCGGCGTCACGGCGTGGACGCCCGCGACGAACTGTTCGCGCACCTGGAGCGCGTAGCGGTCGCCGACTTTGCGAACCTCCAGGGCCGTCTGCCGCCCCGAGTAGACCCGAGAAAGCTGCTTGAGCGCCTGCTGGACGGGTCGGAAGTCCGGGGCGCCGAGCGCCTCGGTGAGCTCCTTGACGGAGAGCGGCTTTCCGCTCGCGAACAGGACCGCCTCCAGACGCAGCACCAGGTCGTCAACTTTGGAGGGCATCGCGATTCACTCCTCCCGGACCGGGGCCCGGGCATCCATCGCCCGGACGAGCTCG
>JAKIWY010000196.1 GCA_022749835.1 Thermoplasmata archaeon
CGCCGCCCGCGTACGTCGTGTTCGTGTAGGGGGTCGTGAACGGGTACGTCGCGCTCGGGATGATGGTGATGTTGAGGCTGCCGAAGTTCTCCACCAGGAGCGTGTTGTAGTATGGGTCGTAGACGATCGAGTCCGGTTGATCCCCTACCGCGAGCGACCCGTAGAAAGAAGTCCCCCGGACCGCGGTCAGGTTCGACCAGCCGAAGTTCGCCACGAGCATGATGGAGTCACCCGGATCCCAGGCGATCGCGTCCGGGGTGTTGAAGTGACCCCCGCTGATCGTCGAGACGACCGTGAACTTCGAGACGACGTAGACCTGGTTGAGATTGGTGTCGACGACGTACATGTAGTCGTTCTGGGGGCAGAAGGCGACCGCGACCGGGTCGGCATTGACCGGCAGCTTGACTGTCCCGACGACCTTGCACGGCGAGGCGACCACCGAGACGTTCCCGCCGAGCTGGTTCGGGACGTACATGTAGTGGTTCACGGAGTCGTAGCCGAGGAAACTCGGGTAGCCCCCCACACCGCAGGAGGAGAGCGTGCCCCCGGCCTTCGAGTGGCCCAGCACGGCAAATCGGTGGTCCGTCGGTCCGGTCCGAGCCACGGTACTTCCGAAACCCGCGGTAATCGTCGGCAGCAGCAACACGGCGATCACGGCCGCTACGGCGGCTCCGATGGTCGGTGCCTTCCAGCCCCTGAGTCGATAGGTCCCAGTCCTTCTTGCGTTCACGCAGATACTCCCTCCGGCCGAAGCCGGTAGACGGCGGCTCCCTAACGGGGTAGTTAACGCGAGCGTCCTGGGGCTCGACGCCCTCCCGGCGATGCCATTCGGGACGGGTAGTTCAAGGCTCACCCAACCAAATCTGGCCGGTCAGCGAGGGATCTCCCGTTACGGGCCGTACCTCACCCACGTGACGGAGAAGCCTGTTCCGAGGGGCCCGAGGGCGCTCGGAGTCGCCTTCTTCGCGGTGCCCGCGGTGTTCCACATGGTCACCGCGTAGTTGGAGTAGTAACTGACGGGGTGGGAGCTCCCCGATACAGTGGCGGTGCACCCGGTGAAACTGACCTTTGCGAAATCGACGAGTGGCAAGACACCGGACGTCGAGCTCGGCGCCTCCGCGATCCACTCCGCGGAGCTTCGGTTGGCACTCACGGACTTAGAGGTCGAGAAGGAGCTGCCCGTCGTGACGTCCTTGATCGAAACGGTGAAACCGGCGCTCGAGGTGTACTTCACCTCGGCCTTGACCTGGTCCCCCGGAGAGATCGTCATTGCGAGAGCGACCGGGGCGCTCGGGTAGAACTCGTACCACGCGAAGTAGGTGACCGCCGAGATGTAGAGGACGGAGTTACATTCGACGGATGTGCCGATCTGCTCGACCGTCGTGTCGCTCCAGCCATCGATGCCGACCCAGAAGGAGGCGGCGGAGAAATTGTAGAGACCGCCGCAGGCGCCCTTGAAATGAGGGACCACCCAGGCGCCTTTGACGTCGCTCACGGCATTGTTGGACGTCGAGACGGCGTAGCCCCCCCAGTTAGAGCTGCCAGCGGCGCTGGTCGTGCGGGGGACGACGTGCGCGCCGGAGGCAAAGCCCGCGGGGTGCCCCACCGAACTCAATCCGACCGCCGCCGGCCCCAGAGCGATCAGTGCGATCGCCATCGCCGAACCGGCCACCGTTGCCGCCCCACCTATCGACATGCGAATCGTAGGCGGGAGTGGGTAGGGGTACATAACAGGAATTTTTGCGGCTCCACGGGCCAGCCTTTCCGACACTCGGTGACCCGCCAAGCAATGCCGCGGCGCCATCCCACGAAAGGCCGGGACGGCGACCCCCGAAGCGCTTACCTTGGCATCGGCCCAGCGGTCGTCATGCCCAGTTCGCCCGAGCCTTCCGAGCGAGAGAAGATCCGAGATGAGGTCCGCCGCATCTGGGATGAGAACGCCGACTGGTGGGACGAGACGGTCGGCGAGGGGAACCTGACCCAGCAGCTCATCCTCGGCCCGGCGACCGATCGGCTGCTCGTCCCGCGCAAGGGGGAGGAGATCCTCGACATCGCCTGCGGGAACGGCCACTACGCTCGACGGCTCGCTCGGACGGGCGCCCGGGTGGTCGCCGTCGACATCTCCGAGAAGTTCCTCGCGAAGGCCCGGAGCCGCTCCGAGAAGGAGGGACTGAAGATCGACTTTCTTTCCCTCGATGTGACGGCCACCGAAGCTCTTTCGGGTTTGGGCCGCGGCCGTTTCGACGCCGCGGTCTGCACCATGGCCCTGATGGACATCCCAGACGCCCGGGCCGTTTTCCGCGGGGCTCTCGCTGTACTCAAGGAGGGCGGCCGGTTCGTGTTTTCGATCACGCACCCGTCGTTCAACCAGCTCGGCGCCACCAAAGTGGCCGAGGAGGCGGACGACTCTGCCGGCTCCGGCGGCCTGCGAACCCGTTATTTCGTCAAGGTCGAGACGTACGCGACGCCCCGGTCGGGACGTGGTATCGGAATTCCCGGGCAGCCGTCGCCCCACTACTACTTCGAGAGGCCCCTCGGATTGCTCCTGAAGGAGGCGTTCGACGCGGGCTTCCGGCTCGACGCGCTCGAGGAGCTCACCTGTCCCGAGGGGATGACGCCGACGCGGCCACTCTCATGGCCCCAGTTCCGGGAGATTCCCCCGTTCTTGGCCGCCCGCCTTCGACCGGCGTAGCGCGGCATCGGGGACCGACTCGCGAAGAACGAGCCGACCATGCTCGGCGCGGACGCCGGCAGAGACCGCGCCTCGGACGAGGGGCATCGAAGGGCAAAGATAATCGGGGGCGACCCTCGTGGACGTGCGGGTCGCATCCGATCCACCCGCCGGTGGGGCGATGCGACCTTTGGAGAGGCGTGAAGTCGCGGTCGGAGGGCCCTGGTCCCACGGGCGATGCCTCACCCGTGGAGGATAGCGGGCGCTGGTCGGCGCCGGCGGCGGTACCTGTTCTGGTCATCGGCTTCTACGCGGTGCTCATCCTCGTCCTCGCCTACGCCACGACCCGGCCCGCGGCCTCCTCCTTCCCCTACATCACCGAACTCCTGGCGGTGATCCTGCTCCTGTTTCTGGCGAGGATGCTTTCGACGCGCTACACCCTCGACGCCGACCAGCTCCACGCGTGGCGCCTCTTCGGCTCCCGAAGGGTTCGACTCGAGGAGGTGCGGAAGATCGAATTTGCCAACCTGC
>JAKIWY010000197.1 GCA_022749835.1 Thermoplasmata archaeon
ACACCGACGCCTTCGAGTGCGGCTTTCCTCCGGCGGAGAACGATCTACCGGTCCCGGTGCCCGCCGGAGAGAAGGTCTGGTCCGTTGAACGCAACCCCAGGACCCCGTCGAGCGTGGTGAAGGCGCTATTGCCCCCGCCCGCCGCCTCTAAAAAAGGCGGCGCGAAGGGGGGCCCTGCCCGACCCACGGCGGGCCGTCCGGTGAAGAAGGCCGCAAAGCCCGCGGCTAAAGGTGGGGCGCGACGGCCAAGACCCCGTTGATCACGAACTGGACACCGACCGCCGCTAGAAGAAGTCCCATCACCCGCGTGGTCGCCATGACACCGGTGCGACCGAGCGCCCGGATGATCCGGACGCCAAAGTGAAGGCAGAGGAAAGTCGCCGCCGCGGTGACGCCGATCGCGATGAACGTCGACGCGATCCCGAGTGGATCGGCCCCGGCCGTTCCCTCGTAGATCATGACAGTGGAGATCGCCCCGGGTCCGGCCAATAGGGGAATGGCGAGCGGGAAGACCGATAGTTCATCGCGGCGGGCGATCGCCTCCTCTCGGTCGGCGTCCGTCAGCTTGGTGCCGCCGACCTTTCCGTGCAGCATCTCGTAGGCGACAAGGAACAGGAGTATGCCGCCGGCGATCTCGAACGCCCCGAGGGTGAAGCCGAACAGGAAGAACAGGAACCGGCCGAACAGGGCAAAGCCGGCGAGTAGACCCGCGGAGAGGAGCACCGCCCGGCGAAGCACGAACGCACGGTCGGCTTCCCCAAAGCCGTCGGTCAGGGCGACGAAGAACGGGACCGCCCCCACGGGGTCTACGATGGCGAATGTGCTGGCGGTGACCGCCAAGAGGAAGCCGAGCTCGTTCACGCACCCTCGGCTCGCTGACCCGACGGTCCATCTCGCTCGGGTCTAAGGCAATTCCGATGCGAGCTAGGCACTACTTGTATGGGATACTAGTAGGAGATTGCGGTCGGCCTTGGCAGAGCGGCGGTACAAGGGCTACCGAATCTACGCCTACATCGCGCTCGCGCGCCTGTTCGCGGAGCTCAACCTCGACCTGAGGCAGCCGGATCTCGAGACGCAGGTCGCCCAGGCGCTCGCCCGGTACGACCGCCGGGTCACCAAGGAGGAGATCCTGCATGCGATCCGCTCCAACTCTCACATGACCGAGAAGGTGCTCGACCATCTTGTCGAGGAGGGGTTCGCCAAGGTCCTTCACGATGAGAAGGGGTACGATATCCGGATCACAATTCCGGGAGTACTCCACCTTCGGCAGTATCACCAGTTCTACCGGGAGATCTACAGTCGGGAGCTCGCCGAGCACTATCGGTACGTCCGCTCCCCCGATTGGTTGACGTGAACTCCTCCCCCGAAGGGCTGATCCCTACCGTTCCGGGTCCCGTTGGACTCTCCAGCGCTCCCGTGGGGGATCGAGAACCACGGCACCGGGTAGGCTCTCACTGGCCCCCCACCGGAACGAGTCGATACTGGGAGCCCGAGGACGCTCTCCGACGACGGGGACAATTGATGAGCCGACACTCGATACGCCGATCGGAGAAGGGAGACCTTGAACACCGACCTGTCGACGCCGTTCTCTCCGCAAAGTCCGACACTGGCTCGGCTATTTGCCCAAGTAGACCGTCTCGGTCCTGCTCCGATCGAAGAGTTCTGGACCGAGGTTTCCGAGGCGGGGACCCCCCTGATCGAGGAGCGCCCCTCGGGTGGGCGAAGCCTGCTGGTCACCTTCCTATGGCGTCCCGAGCAGAACTTCGAGCGCGCGTTCGTTTCGAGCAATCTATTCCAACCCGGACCATCGAGCGCGGAGCTCAGCCGCCTCGCCGGTTCCGACATCTGGTTCCGGACCGAAACGCTCTCCCGGAGCCTGAGAGGTTCGTACAGCTTTCACCCCGGAATGACCTCGCCCGCCAAGACCGAGGACGAGTTCTACGAATGGGTCTGGCGCAACGAACGACCCGACCCGCACCACCCGGGGGTGGTCACCTTCCCGAAGATCCCGACCGACCCCGGTGATGTCGAGGTCGTCCGTTCGGTCCTGGAGCTTCCCGGAGCGGCTCCCCAGCCGTACGTGGCAAGGCGGTCGGACGTCGCCCGAGGAGCTCTCCAGTCGCATGAATTCCAGAGCTCGATCCTGGGCGCTCCTCATCCGATCTGGGTCTACCTCCCGCCCGGCTACTCGGCCGACGGGCCACCTTGCGACCTTCTCATCCTGTTCGACGGACGAAACTACGGGAATGCCATCCCCACCCCCACGATCATGGACAACATGCTGGCCGAATCGCTCCTCGACCCGGCGGTGGTGGTACTATGGGACTACCCGCGAGGTCAGCTAAGGAATCAGGAGCTCGAATGCAACCCCCTGTTCGCTGTTTGTATGGAAAAGGAATTGGTTCCGTGGATACGGGACACCTACCGGGTGACCAACGATCCCAGCCGCACCGTCGTGGGGGGCGCGAGCGCCGGGGGGCTAGGGGCGACGTACGTCGCATGGAGGTACCCCGCGACGTTCGGGAAGGTCCTCTCCCAATCCGGATGGTTCGGCTGTGCACCGAGCGGCGTCCACGGTCCTCCCGGATGGATGCCCACCCAGTTCGCGAATGGGCCGGTGCGGCCGATAGAGTTCTACCTGGAAGCCGGGTCCGCGGAGAGCGGACCGTCGGCACCCGAAGTCGAGATACTCCCTACGAATCGCGCGTTCCGAGCCCTCCTCGAATCGAACGGGTACGTCGTTCACTACGCAGAGTTCGAGGGAGGCCACGAATGGGTCAATTGGCGAGGTACCCTGTCGGACGGGCTCAGGGCGGTCCTGCCGAAGAAGGCGGCAGGCCACTGAATCGAGCTCCTGGCGTCGCGGGGGAGCTCTCGTCCATCTTCGGGTTCTCGCGTGATTCGGGTTTCGCCATCGGGAGCAGCGGCTTCCTAGCCCAACGCCTCCACGCCGGCTCCCTCAAGGCCGCTCGTCGCAGTGAGAACAGTGGTTCAGGGGATTGCGACGAGCCGTTTCCGCCTCGTCCGACGAGCGAGAGGACGGCATGCCTCGTGAGCGCTCTGGGCCGTGGTGCTCGGAATGACGAGCCTCTTCAGTGAACCACTTCGAGCGCCGTGTCCCAGGTCAGCTTGACCGGCCCGTCCGAACCGCCGAACGGGATGGCGATCAGCTCGTACCAACCCGCGGCCGTCAAAG
>JAKIWY010000198.1 GCA_022749835.1 Thermoplasmata archaeon
AGGTGGACCTCAAAGCGTCGTGCCCGCTCGGCGTGGACGTCCCAGGGGCCGGGGAGAGTTCCCCGGAGCCGATCCGCGAGGCGGAACGCTGTATCAGCGGCCGGGGCGGAGGCGCTCATCCCGGCCCCACGACGGCTTCGGAGAGCACGAACGGCCCACCGGTCCCGGCGGGGAGGAGGTCGCTGAACCCCTTCCCGCAGGTGCCGGGGTCGATCTCGACCCGCGGGAGCCGAGAGACTCCCTTGAGCCCGCCCAAGAACTCGAGAACGTTCCCGGAGAGCTTCATCGAGGAGAGGAGGTCGGTGAGCTCCCCGTGCTCGATCCGACGCCCCCGGAGCACGCCAATTTGCATGAGGCCTCCGAGCGGGTCCTCCACGCCCTCGGTGGCCCGCTCCAGGAGCACCCCATCCTTGGCTTCGGCGATGAGCTCGTCGAGGGTCCAATCGCCCCCTTCGATGAAGGTGTTCGTCATCCGGACGTACGAGCGGCTCATGAAGTCCGAGCGTCGGGCGTTGCCCGTCGGCTCCTGCCCGAGCGCGGCCGCGGTGGCGCGGTCGTGCAAGAATCGGACGAAGCGGCCGTGATCGACCAGGACGGTCCGATGGGAGGGAAGCCCGTCGTCGTCGAAGAAGATCGAGCCCCACGCCCCCGGCAAGGTTCCGTCGTCGACGATCGTGAGCGACTCCGGACCCACCATCCCTCCGAGGTCCGCCTTAAGGTACGACCGGTCCCGGACCGCCTGGTCGGCCTCGGCCCCGTGCCCGAACGACTCGTGGGCGACCGTCCCGGTGGTGCTCGGGTCGAGGATCACCTTGTGCCGACCCGACGGCGGCGCCTTCGCCGTCAGGAGCGCGAGGCTCTCCCGGGCGGCTTCAAGGACCCGGGCCTCGGTGACGTCTTCCGCTGCCTCATAACCGGCCGACACGCCGACTCGGAACGGGACCGTCCGGACCTTGTCCCCGTCCTTGGCGATCGGTACTACCACGATCGCCACTCGCGTCAGCTTCTGGTAGACCGAGGCTCCGGCGCTCGAGAGGAAGAGCCGTTCATCCTGTGCGTCGGAGATCCCCACCGACGCGGTCGCGATGCCGGGGACTCCGAGTGCCCATCCCGCCCAGAGCTTCGCCATGGCGACCCGGTCCTCGGGGTGGACGTCCTCCGGAGGGCGGCGAACCGAGGTCGACGCGCTTCCCTTGGTCGTGGAAGCGGTCCCGGGCGGTTCGGGGCCTCGCTTCGTAGGGAGGAGTTTCAGCAGGGAGTCCACCGTGCTCCGCATCGCCTCGGGCTCGAGACTCGAGACTGCTGCTTCGACCCAATGATCCAAGGCCCACGCCCGAAACACGACGCCCTGTACTCGGGGAGCGGTCCCGGGTCGCGTCGCCTTCGGGTCGTAGCCTAGGCTGTGCCCTCCCGCCGCCTGGGCCATCGCGTCCGCGTAGGCGCTGCGAGCGTCCAGTCGTCCGAGCGCCCGACCGATCGACTCCTCCGACTGGCTGAGCGGTTCCACGATCGGCCTGACGCAAACCGGTTCTTGAGCACTTTCGTCCATTCCCTTGGGCCGGGGCGAGCGCGCAGGATGAGGTCGACCGGGGGTTGCGGGCGCTTCGCCCAAGGCGGGGTCCTCACCGGGCGCTTACATACGGGGCCCCGCTCCCCAGAGGGTGGCCGAGCACAACGGAGGGCGGACGGCGCATCCGCGTCGGCCCGAGCTCGGGGTGCTCGGGTTCGATCACGTCGATATCCGGGTCAAGGACCGGGCCAAAGCCGTCCGGTTCTTCGTCGACCAGTTGGGACTCGACGTGCTCGGCGAGGGGACCGACCACACCTTCCTCATGTTCGGCGACCAGGTGCTCGGGCTCAGGGAAGGCAACGAGCCGACCGGTCCCCGCGGGGTCGACCACATCGCGCTGCGCGTCGAGGAGTGGACCGGTCTTCGCAACCGGGTCAAGCGGGCCCGGATCGAAGTGACGGGGGAGAAGGAGCGCGTCGACTCGCGCTCGCTCTTCCTGAAAGGACCCGAGGGCCTGCAGGTCGAGCTCGTCTACCGCCCCGACCCCCAGCGGCATCTGCCGCACGGCGGCTGCAAGCCGAGCGGCGCACCGTAGCCGGCGGTCGAAGGGCCAGAGCGCGGCGCGGGCGCCCGGTTCAGCGGCGAGAGGGCCGCGGCGTGACCGCCCGTGCGAGTTCCGGGACCGGGTGGAGCCAGTGCATGTACTTCGGCTCCTCTCCCTTCACGACCTTGTAGAAGACGTCCATGATGTCGCGGGTCATCGGGCCGGGTTTGCCGTCACCGATCGTGTAGTGGCTGATCTCCCGGATCGGAGCGACCTCGGCGTACGTGCCGGAGAAGAACGCCTCCTCGGCGGTCAACAGCTCGTTCACCGACAGCAGCTTCTCGACGACCGGGAAACCGAGGTCCTGGGCGATCTGGATCACCGAGGCACGGGTGATGCCGAGAAGGATGTCGGACTCGAGCCCGGGGGTGTAGAGCTTTCCGTTACGCACGAGGAAGATGTTCTCCCCGGTCCCCTCGGCGACGTAGCCGTTGGCGTCCAGAAGGATCGCCTCCTCGTAGCCGTCCTCGGCGGCGTCAATGCCCGCGAGATAACTGTTCGTGTAGTTCCCGTCGGCCTTGGCAAAGGAGGGGACGGCAGCGGAGTGGATCTTTCGGAACGGCGAGATCTTTGCCCGGACCCCGGTCTCGCTCTTCTCCCCGAGGTACTTCTTCGCAGGGATCGCCGCCACCGCGAGCGAGACCTTCCCCTTCTGATTCTTGACTCCGAGCGCTGGCTCACCGCGGTAGATGATCGGGCGGATGTACGAGGGAATGATCCCGTTCGCCGACTGGGTCTCCTCGATCGCGCGGACGATCTCTTCGGAGGAGTAGGGCAGGGGCATCTTGTACAGGCGGGCGGACCAGACGAGGCGGGCGACGTGCTCCTTCAATCGGAAGATCGCGGGGCCGGTTCTGGTGTTGTAGCAGCGGATCCCCTCGAAGACTCCGACGCCGTAATGCAGCGAATGGCCGAGGACCGAGATCTTCGCGTCGGCGGCCTCGACGAGCTTTCCGTCCATCCAGACCTTCTTCGTCTCCGCCGCCATCATGAACGGTACCTCCACGACAGACCTTTCGGCCTGCCGTCGAACGCGCGCCACGTTCTGAGGGTATAAGAGGGTAGAGTCGCCGGAACGACC
>JAKIWY010000199.1 GCA_022749835.1 Thermoplasmata archaeon
GCCGCCGCTCTCCTCCCTCCCCTCTCTCGCCCTTTAGGAGTTCGGGGTCGCCGGCTCCGGCCGGTCTCTCCGTCCCCCGACCCGGTCGACGTGCTCTCGCGATGGCGACCGCCAGCCCGCCGCTTGCGCCGATGAGAATCCCGACGCCCAGAAGGGTCCGGCCGGTCGAGCTTTTTGGGGGGATCGATGAAAGGACGCTCCCGAACCAACCGTTCGACGAGCGGCCTCCCCCTGGGGGTGAAGGCGGCGCACCGGTCCAACGGGGCTGCCCGACCACCCTGCCCGCGGTAGGAGGGTGCCCGTTGGAGATGTTCGAGGCGATGGGGGAACCCGCGCGGGGCTCGGCCCAACTCGCACTCGCGTTCCAGGGAACCGGGCTGCTGGAGACCCCGGAAGGGTCCGCAACGCGCGGGGAGGGGACAAGGGGCCCGCTGCCCGGTGTCAGGGTGCTCCCAGCGCCCAAGGTCGGTCCTCCCAAGCTCGGGAAGGGGACGCGCTCCCCACCCTGGCCGACGCCGGACGATGGATTCGGAGCCCCCGGTGGGGGGCCCGGGGTCCACGAGACGACCGCGACCCCGTACCCCGAGATCGTGATGCTCCCTCCGGCGATAGTGGTCCCGTTGAGCGAAGTGGTGCCGGACTTCTGCAAGAGTTCCCGATGCAGCGACGAGCTGAACACCTCGACGTAGCTCGTCTGGTCGAGCGTGGTCAGCCGGATTTTGGTTCCCGAGCGCGCGTAGATTCCCGACAGGGGGATCGTGACCGGGACATCGACCTTGTTGATGATCACCAGGGAGGCGTTCGTACCCGACACGCATCCGTACGACCGAACGAGGGACGGGTCTGATGACGCGGTGACGACCCCCGACGCTCCCGCGGGAAGCGCCGCGCCCCACATCGTAAGCGCCCAATACGGAGCGTAGGGGAGGCCGGTGTCATTTGAGGACTCGTTGAGCATCCCCCACCCCCACCCGCCGAACGGGGCGGAGAGCTGCCCGGTCCCGTTCGGTGGGGCCTCGAGGGTGTAGTAGGTGTAGCTGGTGACGTTCTGGCTGGCGGCGTCCATCATCGAGTTGATGAGCCAGGTCGCCCCGAAGAGCATCTGCTGGCGAGGGTCGGTTCCGAAGACCGGCGACTTGGCCATGTTCGATTCCGTCGCGAGGACCGGCAGGTAGTGTCCGGTCACGTTGAACCACTGGCTCTGCGCGGTGAGAGGAGCGAGGAAGTGTCCCCCGTAGAGGGAGTGGTTGGCCAGCCAGAGCGTTGGGTCGCGCCAGTAGCCTGCCGAATCGGACGGTAGGCAGTAGGTGTTCGGGGTTGGGCAGGTGCTGTTCACCGGGTAGTAGTGGAAGGAGAGGAAACCGACGCTCTTGGCGTGGGCGGCGAAGTAGGGGAACGCCGTAGGCACGAGCATCACATCCGTCCCGACGAGCGCGGTCGGCAGGTGCTTGTGGATCGCGTGCGAGGCGATGTTGAAGAGCCGGGTGAACTCGGTTGTGATGTTCGCCCCGTTCTTGACCGGCACCTCGTTGCCGATGTTCCAGTATCGGACGGAGATGTTCGAGGCGATCGTCGCGTTGACGAACGATGAAATGTAGGCGTAGTAGGCACCATCGCTTGGGAAGTAGCCCGAGCCCGCTCCGTGCCCGCCCCAGTTGATGAGGATCGACTTGTTGAGCGGCATTCCGGAAGGAAGGAAGTTGCCGTCCCCCCAGCTCCCCGCCGGCATGGATAGGATGATCCCCGCTCCGAGGCCCTGGATCAGCGCCGCCATCCGGTTGAAGTTGTACATGCCGAAGACCGGCTGCTGGGTCCGGTTGTCCCAGGAGGTCGGCACCGCGGTGGTCTGACCGAGCCGGATGACGGTCGGATGGAGCGCCTTGAGCTGGCTCGAAAAGTCGGCATCGTTCCATGGGATTGCGACGCCCCCACTGCTGCCCGGACTGATCATCATGAAGGAGACCCCGGGAACATGGGAGCCGTCGGTTCGGGCGACGTTGACGCTCACGGAGGCCGAAGGATTGGAGCTCCCGACGAGATGGAAACTCGCATTCTTGACGCCGACCGAGCGGATCAGGAGAGTGCCGGTGGGGTCGAGCGTCCAGTTCTTGGTGTCGTTCACCGGTCCGCGGAACACTTCCGCGTTCCAAAGGGAGAGCCGGGGCAGGGCGACGGCCCCCCCGGGATTCCGGTCCGGCGTGCTGAGCCCCCAGACGGGATTGGTCGTCAGCTCCAGCGTAAGCTTCGGGAGCGGTTGGCTCACCGAGACGTGGATGAAGTACGAACGGACCGACGCGCTCGGGGAGGGTCCGCTGGAAAGGGCGTCCGAGAGCCTCACCGACGTCGACCCGAGGGTGATCAATGTGCTCTGGCCATCGGCCAGCACCGCGACGGGCGCTGCCAGCGCGAATTGGGGAGCGGCTCCCGGCGAACCACGCGGTCCTCCGGGGGCGATGAACAGCGCGGCGCTGAGAACGGCCAGGCTCGAGAGGGCGAGGGCGGCGAGGAACCGACGCCGGCGCTGTGCGAGGAGGGCTCGGCGCCGGCTTGCCGGGGGCTCGATATCGTGACCCGACGACGATCCGCCGAAGGTCCTGGCCGGGCGTCGACCCCCAAGGTCGTGAAGGGTCGGTCGGTAGGCTCCGCCGGCAAATCCGTACCACCCGCGGAGCGACGCCCAGTCGAGAGCACGAGGGCGCGCTCGACGCAGCCCCCCTAACCGAAGCCGGCCCCCGTCCCCATCGGATAGGCGACCCCGCGAACCGGCGGTCCGATCCTCGTCCATCTCCGTTCCCCGTGGGAGCGGGCCAGCCTCGCCGGGTGGGCGCACCGAGCCTCGCTCGCTCGCCCCTTTCCGACCCGGGGGGTACTTCATGCTTCGTCCAACCTCCCGCCGATTGGTTCATTCCCTGACCTCGAGTGAGAGTTCACCGTCGGACGTGCCCAATTCTCCCCGGAGTCGGGGTGAAGGCCGGCGATCCGTTCGACCGGGTTGAGAGGAGGGTACGGCGCCGTCCGAAGCGGAGCTCTGGTCGCGGGCTGGGAACTGCCGGCCGTCCCTCGCAATCCACTCGAAGCGCGGTGTTGGCGCACAGTCGTCGCGATGGCGGATGCCGCAGGGCCCTTGGCGATCTCCCGGTCCGCCGGGTGCAAACCGGTCCCCAAGGAAGCGGTCCCCGCCGCACCGAGAGCC
>JAKIWY010000002.1 GCA_022749835.1 Thermoplasmata archaeon
CAGCGCCGGGAAGAAACTGCTCGGGAGGTACGGCGTGCGCTTGATGTAGCTCGCGTTCGGGACCGTCCATGGGCCGTTCTTGACCGGCCCCCCGGTCGGTCCGTACGACCAGTGCCACCGGAAGGCGAGCGTGAGGCTCCCGTAGCTGGCGTTGGCCATCACGGCGAGCTTGGCGCTCGTGAAGGTCACGTTCTGCCCGGCCACGAAGGTGGTCGTAGTGTGGAGCGTCTTCTTCACGGTGCCGCGGAACGGGTTCGTCCAGCCGGGTCCGGTGATCGTCACCGTGCCGACGGCGGCCCGGTTGAGGTGGAAGACCCCGGTCGTGGTCGGGAAATCGTTGATGAGCGCCGGCATCTCGATGACGAGGCCGAGGTCGGCCGTCGTGAAGTTGACGACCTCGAACTGGTAGGTGGAGCCGATAATCTGTCCCGGCTTCAGCGTCACGTTGGGGTTGAGCGCGGGGATGTCGAGCGCCGAGGGGCTCGCGTTGAGCGGGGCCGGGTTGGGCGGATTGCACGTGGCGTTGACGCTGGGTCCGCCGGCAGTCGAGGCGCCCGCCGAGCTGAACGTGCTCGCGGGCCGGGTCGCACCGAGGCTCAGGCCCCCGCCGACGACCATCAATCCGACCACGACCAGCGCTCCGAACATCCAGACGGTCTCGTGCCGACCGGCCCGACGCCCGGGGAGCCCACTCTCCCCCACCATCGCCATCGGCGAATAGGGCGGGGGATAATAATACGCGGCGGTTTCTCAACGTGCGGGGCCGCCTGCGATTGATAGCTCGGCCCGGTATTCGGAATCCCCCGTGCGAGGTGCTCCGCCCTCGGCGAAAGAGCCGCTGGGGAGACTCGAACTCGCGACCTGCTGATTACAAATCAGCCGCTCCACCAACTGAGCTACAGCGGCGCCCATACGAGATGCCCGGCCTAGGCCTATAGGAGTAGCGTTCCGTTACTACTCAGCCGTTACGCCGTCCGAATCCTTCATAGGAACGCCCCCCTCGACGGTGCGTGACGTTTCCGCAGGGCTCGCCGAGAGTCGTTCGCGCTCCCCGAGGCTCTCAGCGAAGTTGTCTGGGCTGGGACCAGGAGGCCGCCCTCCGTCTTCTCATGAACAACCTCGACCCCGAGGTCGCCCGGGACCCGGACCACCTCGTGGTGTACGGCGGTCGGGGCAAGGCGGCTCGGGATTGGAATTCGTTCGACCGGATCGTCGGAGCATTACGGACGCTCGGGAACGAGGAGACCCTCCTGGTCCAGTCGGGGAAGCCTGTCGGAGTCTTCCCGACGCACCGAGAGGCGCCCCGGGTCCTCATCGTGAACGCGATGATAGTCCCCCGTTGGGCGACCGACGAGGTGTTCTGGGACCTCGAGGCTCGAGGACTGACGATGTACGGCCAGATGACGGCCGGTAGCTGGATCTACATCGGTACCCAGGGTATTCTCCAGGGGACCTACGAGACTCTCTCGGCGCTCGCCCGGGCGGAGTTCCAGCAGCCGGACCTTCGTGGCCGCTGGATGCTCTCCTCCGGCCTCGGAGAGATGGGCGGGGCCCAGCCTCTCGCCGTGACGATGCTCGGCGGCGCCGCACTGATCGTCGACGTCGACCCCCGGGCGATCGAACGCCGCCTGTCCAAGCGGTATCTTGACCGGCGGGCCCCGGACTTGGACGAGGCCTTGTCGTTGGTGCGCCAGGCGGCTTCCGAGCGTCGGCCACTGTCGGTCGGGCTCGAGGGGAATGCTGCCGATGTCTACCCGGAGATCGAGCGGCGTGGAATACTTCCCGACATCGTATCGGACCAGACGGCCGCCCACGACCTGAGGGTCGGCTACATCCCGGTCGGCTACTCGGTCGAGCGGGCGGCGACGGCGCGAACGTCCGACCCCGACGGGTACATGAAACAGGTGCGTGCCTCGCTCGCCACGGAGGCCCGCGCGATCCTGGCTCTCCAGCGTCGGGGGGTCCGGGCGTTCGACTACGGTAACAACTTCCGGGCCCAGGCGCGCGACTCCGGGGTCTCGGATGCCTTCGACATCCCAGGATACGTCCCCCGCTACATCCGGCCGCTCTTTGCGGTGGGGAGCGGACCGTTCCGGTGGGTCGCCCTCAGCGGTGAGGCCGAGGATATCGCACGCATCGACCGGATGATCCTTGAGGAGTTCTCGAGCGACCTCCCGCTCTGCCGATGGATCCGCCTCGCGGCGGAGAAGGTCGCCTTCCAG
Source organism: Thermoplasmata archaeon (assembly GCA_022749835.1). Lineage (GTDB taxonomy): Archaea > Thermoplasmatota > Thermoplasmata > Lutacidiplasmatales > UBA184 > Lutacidiplasma. The sequence continues at coordinate 2,223 of JAKIWY010000002.1, forward strand.
GGCCTCCCGGCACGGATCTGCTACATGGGCTACGGGGACCGAGAGCGCTTCGGGCATCTCGTCAATCGGATGGTAAGGGACGGCGAGCTCTCCGCCCCCATCGCGATCGGCCGGGACCACCACGACACCGGTAGCGTCGCGAGCCCGTTCCGGGAGACCGAGGCGATGAAGGACGGCTCCGACGCGATCGCCGACTGGCCGATCCTCAATGCGCTGCTCAGCGTCGCCGGGGGCGCCTCGTGGGTGTCGGTGCACCACGGGGGGGGAACGGGGATCGGCAATTCGATCCACGCCGGCCTCGTGATCGTGGCGGACGGCAGCGACGAGGCGGACCGTCGGATGGCCCGGGTCCTTCACAATGATCCGGGCATCGGGGTGGCCCGGCACGCCGACGCGGGCTATCCAGAGTCGATCGAGCTCGCACGGCGCGCGGCGTTCCGGATCCCCGGGATCTCCGACGAACCGAAGAGCGACTCCGCCTGAACCGGCTCACCCGGGCCTGAGGGCCGGGCGGGCTCTTCGGGCGTTGCGAAGCCGTAGCATGTCGTCCAACGCCTTTCGCCAAGACCGGCACAATGGTTTATCCCCAGGTCCTGGCACTTTTTCATTCCGCGGGAGCGCCCGCAAAGGAAGGAAACCAGATGCAAGACCGAAGGACCGTCATCGCCGTCTCGGCTGCGACGGCGGCGTTGATCGTCGTACTGCTGACCCCGGCGTTCGCCACCGCGGCGCCGCTCCCGAGCGGAACCCCGGTCAACACCGCCCAATGGGCGTACGGCGGACAGCGCTGGGTGAACGTGAGCGCGACCTTGCCGAACGGCACCTTCTCGGAGTCCGTCTTCTTCGGCTGGCACGTGATCTTCAGCTCGACCAACACCTCCGCGACGACCGTCGCCATCGAGGCGCAGCGGGTGATGGCGGCCGACGTCTTCATCAACTATTGCTCGCCGACGTGCACGTCGCCCGTCCGCTCGGGCAACGTGAGCATCGTCGGTTGGGAGCGGGACGTCGGCTTTGCGAACCTCACCTCGGCCGCCACGGTCTACGAGAACGGCGTCGCCGCCCCCGCGGTCGGCCTTCTCAACGCCTCGGCCCAGAGCGCGAGCCGCCTCAACCAGAGCTACGCCTTCTCCCAGAGCCTGGGGGCGATTTCGCACAGCGCCTCGGCGTCGCTCGTCATGGCCGGCAGCGCTTCCGCCTCCTCGAGCTTCTCCCCGGCGCTCGGCCTCGTCCCCCTCAACCTCTCGGCAAACCTCACCTGGAACTCGACCAGCAACTACACCGCGCAAGCGGCGTGGTCCGGGAGCTTCGGCTACGCCCTGCACGGGCCGGCGGGCGGGAACCTGTCGGGCTCCGGAACTCCGGGCGGCAACATCACCGGTGGAGGGATCGTCAGCCTGAACGGCGCCGACCTCGGCAGCGTCACGCTACGCAACGGGCAGACCGCACCGGTCATCGCGATTCAGGTGTTCGGACCGTTCGATGACCTGGACGGCGTCATCCTGATCCCGCACGGCTACAACGCCTTCGGCGGCGCGGCCCACGCGTGGGACACGCACGAGGTGGGCGGCGCCACCATCGGGACCTCCCGGTTGGACGCGTTCGTCGACGGATCGCGTCACCTGCACTTGGTCGCCGCGGCCTCGACCTACCTGACAGCGAACCACATGCTCACGGTGCCCGGAGCCCCCAGCCCGGGCGACGGGCGGGTCTCGGCAGACGCCGCCCCGGCCGCGTCGGCGGGGACCCTTGTCCAGGCCCAACCGGAGTCGGTCGCTCAGGCGAGCCAGGGTCAGCACTGTCTCTCGGTCGGTTGCGCGACGGGGCCTTCCGGACCCGGCTCGGTGGGGACGGTCATCGTCCTCGTGGGACTTATCGCGGTCCTCGTCGTCGGCAGCATCGCGGTCGTCCAGTGGCGGGTCCGGGCCGGAGCCCGCGCCCAGCTGAGCGGTGCCGGCTCCGTGCCATCGGGCGCCCTCCAGGGCGCGCCGGCAAACCTGCCGCCGCCCCCCATGACCCTCGCGCCTCCCAGCCCCCCTGAGGTCCCCGGGCGCCGGTAGGCCGGTCCGGGGCCGCACGGGCGGCCCCCCAGGCGTGAACCCTTTCCCCTCACTCTTTTCAGGTACACTCGGTCGGCCGGGTCTCCGGCCGCCCCTCGCTCAGCGGACCCCGCGGTGGAGCCGCCGTCGTGCGGCTTCGACGAGCGTCCGGTCGTTCTCGTACGGCACCAACCGCGCGGCCTCGGCGAAGTCGACCCAACGGTACTCATCGAAGAGCGGCTCGGGCCGTGCCTTGACAACGCCGGTCGTTGCGAGGAAGTAGACCGTCGTCTTGAGCACGTTGCGCGCATGTTCGGCATCGTAGAACCGGTAGTGGAGCGTGCTCAGCTCCTCGAGCAGACGTAGCTCCCCGATTCCCGTCTCCTCCGTGATCTCGCGCATCGCCGCCTCCTTCAGTCCTTCCCCGGGCTCGACGTGCCCCTTGGGAAAGCACCAGCGGTCCTCGCTCTGGTGGTGCAACAGCAACAGCGCGTCCCCCGCATCGTTAGAGAGGACAGCCCCCGCCGCGAGCTCGGGGACGCTCGGGGCGTCCGGTCGGAACGGCCCGCTCGAGCGTCGCACGCCCTTCGCCACGTCGGTCCGCCCTATGAGGCCTCGGGAGCTTCGTTGCGGGCGACCGAACCGTTAAGCGCCGCCCGAGCTCCGGGGCGAAGAATGCTGCTCCCCGAGGAGGAGTACCACGACCTCGCCTCGCTGGTCCGCGCGAAAGCCCTCAGAAACGGCGATCGGCCTGCCCTTCGATTCGCGGCAGGCGACGTATCGTATCGCGCGCTCGACCTCGCGAGCGACCGTGTCGCTGGGGGACTCGCCGAGGCCGGCCTAACGGCCGGAGACCGTGTCGCCGCGTTCCTGTTCAACTGCCCGGAGTTCCTCTCGCTGTGGTTCGCAACCGCGAAACTCGGTGCCGTCCTCGTGCCCCTCAACACCGGACTCAAGGGGGAGATCCTCCGCTACGAACTCGCCGACTCCGCCCCGAAGGCCCTGGTCATCGACCGCCGCCTCGGAAGCGCCTACGAACCGCTACGTTCGGGCCTCGGCATCGCCCACGAGTGGTGGGTCGATGCCGGCGGTCGGCACGAAGGTATCCCCGCCGACGCCCGTTCCTTCCCCGACCTCGAGCGGGCGAAGCCGGTCGGCCCGCTGCCCGCGCCCCGGCCCTGGGACCCGGCGTCGATCCTCTACACGAGCGGCACGACCGGCCCCCCGAAGGGCGCGGTGATCCCCCACGAGAAGTGCCTTACCACGTCCCGGGAGATCGCGTTGCGCTCGCGTCTCTCTCCCGAGTCGGTCCTCTTTACCGCGCTCCCGCTCTTTCACTGCAATGCCCAGGAGATGACGACGCTCACCGCGCTCCTGAACGACCTGACCGCCGCGTTCGACGAGCGGTTCCACGGCTCGACGTTCTGGGAGACCGCGCGCCAGATGCAGGCGACGCACGTCTCGCTCCTCATCTCGATGGTCAACGTCCTCTTCAAGCAGCCCGAGCGCGCGAGCGACCGGGGCCACGCAGTGAAGACCGCGCTGACGGCGGGAGCGACCAAGGAGCTCTGGCCGGCGTTCGAATCGCGCTTCGGCGTCAATATCATCGAACTCTACGGGATGACCGAATGCGGCTGCACGACGCTGATGAACCCGCCCGGCGCGGTCCGCGTCGGCTCGGTGGGCACGCCGCTCGGCTTCGTAGAGGCGGATGTCGTCGACGACCACGACCGGCCGCTCCCGGCGAACACCCGCGGCGAGCTCGTGGTGCGTCCGAGGGCTCCGTTCACGATGTTCTTGGGCTATCTCAACAAGGCCGAGCAGACCACCGAGGCGTGGCGCAACCTCTGGTTCCACACCGGCGATTACGTCACGCGCGACGACGACGGCTACTACTACTTCGTCGACCGGAAGAAGGACGTCATCCGTCGGCGGGGCGAGAACCTCGCGCCGTACGACGTGGAAAGCGTCCTCAACACCCACCCTGGGGTCTTCGAATCCGTGGTCGTCGGCGTTCCCTCCCCTCTCGGCGAGGAGGACGTCAAGGCGTTCGTCCAGCCGCGGCCCGGTGCGGCGCCCGCGCCGGTCGAGCTGTTCGAGTTCCTCGCCAAGCGCCTGCCGTTCTTCATGGTCCCGAGGTACATCGAGTTCATCGATGAGATCCCGAAGACCGCGAACCAGAAGGCGCAGCGATATCTCCTGAGGCAGCGGCGGGGAGGTGTCGAGCACGATCGGGAGACCCTCGGGGTCCGCATCGAAAAGCCGTAGCCCTTCCGGGCGCCCCCGGCAGCTCGTCCTGTTGGATGCGAACGCGCTCTTTCTTCCGTTCTCCCTCGGCATCCTGCTCGGGGACGAGGCCGAGCGGCTCCTGGGCCCGGTCGATCTCGCCGTCCCCTCCTCCGTCCGCCTCGAGCTGGAGACCCTCGTGGCGCGTAAGGCCCCGGCCGCCGAGGCGGCCCGCGAGCTTTCCAAGCGATTTCCGACCGTCCGGGCCGCCGGCCGGGGGGACGGGGCGGTCCTGGCGGCCGCGGTCCGACGCCAAGCGGTCGTGGTGACCGCGGACCGCGGGCTCGCACTTCGGCTGCGCGAAGTGGGGGTGCCGGTCTTGAAGCCCCGCGGGCCGGGACGCCTTGCCCTCGCGCTCCCCCGACGCGGCTCGACCTCTCGCCCCACCCGTCCCGCAAAGTAACGGTTATCAACGCCGTCCCGGTCGCTCGGGCCTCCCTGGGGCGGACGCTCTTCCGATGCGCGACGACGACCGGATGCTCAGCGACCCGGAGCTGCCCTTCGGTAGCGGCGTGATCGGGGTCTGCGACGTATGCGGCAAGCGTCAGGCGGTGATCGTGCTCCAGAAGGAGCGCTTCAAGCTGTGCGTTATCGACTTCCTCAACAAGACCTGGAGCCAGAGCAAAGCCCGACCGGGCGCGCCGCTCCCCGCCTTCCGGAGTGAGCGGGTCTGGTACCCGACCGAGTCGACCTCCGAGGGGAAGGCGCCGGCGGTCGTCCTCTCGCCGACCAGGGTCGTCAAGCACCCGGTGGTGATGATCACTCCGGACGTCTACGGGCTCACCACCTCAATCCTAGATGCGGCGGTACGTTTCGCCCACGAGGGGTTCGAGGTCCTCCTTCCCGACAGCGGAAAGACGTCGTCCGTCGGACCGACGGACCACCTCGCGCTCAGGTTCGGCGCCCTGAGCGGTCGGGGGGTGACGGTCGAGGCCCCACGGGTCCGACGATTGGTCAACCTCTACGCGGACGCCCTCAAGTACCTGAGGGGTCGCGAGATGGTCGACCCGGAGAAGTCCGCTCTGTTCGGCCTGTCGTACGGCGGCTCGCTCGCGGTCGCGCTCGCCGGAAAGGACCTGAGGCTCTCCGCCGTGGCGCTGGCCTACCCTCTCCCCGTGCAGCCGGCCGAATACGTGGGGCTACTCACGTCGCCCGTGTTCATCGCCTACGGGCAGAAGGACGGCACCTCGGCCAAGGCGGTCGGCCAGTTTAGGGCGCACCGACCGGCGAGTGCGGCTCCGCTCGAGGTCGCCGAGATCGCCGGCGTCCGCCACGAGTTCCTTGGCCGCGACCTTCGCGCGTACAACCTCGCGGGCGCCGAAGACGCCTGGCGGCAGGTCATCGCCTTCCTCCGCTCCCGCCTGATGCCCTCCCCTCCCAAACCGCCGAGCCCGCTTCGACCCGCGGCCGCCGCCGGCGTGCCGGGCGCCCCGGTCCCGGTCGCCGCACCTCCCCGAATCGCTCCCCCGACGTCGGCGGGCCCTGGCCCAACCCCTGCGTAGCCGACGCTCGCCCGATCTATCGGGGCTCGGACCGAAAGCTTACCGCAGGCTCTCGGGGACGCGGCGGACGCGAAGTCGCGGGCGATCGCCTTAGGAGGCGTCTGCGCCGTCGGTGGATTCTTCGAATGTCAGTCCACCGGGATTGAGCCGTCGGCACCGCTCCCCGATCTCGAGAAGTTTTCCCTGGGCGTCGCGCGCTCGGTAGTTCGAGGGTTCGCTGAAACAACGGTCGCAGAGACCTTGCGTCATTCGCGCGGCGCTTCGCGGGCTGAACGCGTCCTCCCGCCCCAGCGCCTGGGACGGGCATAGAGTTCCAGCGGAAAAACCACACGGTAGTGGGTCATGCATCCCCGACGAGCTCGGTCCGCACGCCCCCATCTCCGATGTCGGAGAAGGAGCCGACGGGCGCTGATGGACCGAGCCGGCTGCCCGAAAGGGCCAACGCTTTTGAACGCCCCGTCAATAAACCATCCACATCGATGGACGTCACACGACCCCGGCTCCCGGTTCCGCCGTCTTCTTGGGCGCGGGGACGATCAATCTCCTTACCGGCAAGTGACCAGCGGTGGACTCGGCTACGACCTCGTGCGGGGATGGCCCAGCCCGGTAAGGCGCTGGATTGCTAATCCAGTGGTGATTTCACCTCGGGGGTTCAAAAGGGCGGCGGTTTCGGCCGCGGCCCGGAATATCCCCCTCCCCGCGCTTCCCTGCCCTAAGGGGCGATGCTCGACGCCCCTAGCGAGCCCGACGCTTCGATGACCCGGCACCGGTAGACCGCCCCATCCCGTGTGAGCTCGACCTGGCACTTGACCGGGGGAAGAGGGCCGTCGACCACCGCCACAGCCCGCACCCCGTCCGATAGTTGCACGAGCGCGAGGCGGTGGGGCACGACGAACCCGGCGCTGGCGACCTGCGATTCCGTCGCCGCCATCACCGTCCCCCGCGCCGGGACGGACCGAGGGGCGTGGACGCGATGGCCGCAGCGCGGGCAGGGACCGGGGCGGGGAATGAACCGGGCACGGCAGCTTGTGCACTCCGATACCAGCAGGGAACTTGGCCCGGCCCCAGCGTTCATGGCGCCTTGCCCCCGAGGATCGTCACGAAGTTGTGCGACGCAAGCCCCCCGATCGATTGGGCCAGTCCCACGCGCAAGGACCCGGGAAGTTGCATCGCCCCCGCCTCACCGAGCAGCTGTCGCGCCACCTCGGCCAGCTGGACGAGCCCGGAGGCGCCGACCGGGTGACCGCGCCCCAGCAGTCCGCCGGACGGATTCACGGGGAACCTCCCACCGGCCCGCGTCCAGCCTTTGGCGAACCATTCCGGTGCCTCGCCGGCGCCGGCGATCCCGATATCCTCGAGATCGATGAACGCGAACGGTGCAAAGGCGTCGTGCAGCTCCGCGAAAGCGAGGTCCTTCCGGTTGAGCCGGGCCGCCTCATACGCCCGCTGGGCGGCGAGCCGGGTGGCCCGGAAGCCGGTGAGCTCTTCGCGGTCGGCGAGGCGCAGGTGGTCGAACCCCTGGCCCATCCCGAGAACGGTCGCCGGGCCCGAGCCCCGCTCGAGCACCACTGCGGCCGCGCCGTCGCTCACCGCCGAGCAGTGGAGGAGCCGCAGGGGGGGAGCGATCGGTCGGCTCTCCGCGACCTCCTCTCGGGTCACCGGTCGGTTGAACTGGGCCATCGGGTTGCGGGAGGCCGCCTCGCGCGCTTCGACCGACACCTCATCGATGGCACGTTCGGGGATTTCGAACCGCTCGAGGTACGATCGTGTCACGAGGGCCGCGAGCGAAGGCATCGTCGCACCGGCCGCCGTCTCCTCGGGGGCGAGCGAGCGGGCGAGCACCTGGGCGACCTCGGGATTGCTGAGGGCGGTCATCTTCTCCCCGGCCACCACCAACGCCCGCTCGAACGAGCCACCGAGTATCGCCAGCACTCCCGCGTGAAAGGCGGCCGCCCCGCTCGCAGAGGCGGCCTCCGCCCGGTATCCGCTCGCCTCGAGAAGGCCCAGCCGGTCGGCGAGCGCTGCCGTGAGGTTCTCCGATCCCCCGAGCGAGGAGGCCGCCATGTTGCCGACGATCAGAAGATCGACCGGTTTCTTGCCGAGCGCCTCGAGCGCCTTCTCCCCGGCCTCGTTGAGCAGGTCGATCAGCGGCTCGGCGCGCTTACCGAATCGGCCGACCCCGACGGCGCTGACGTGGACCGGCATCAGGCGAGCCCGCCCGGCCGCTCGGTGAGGAAGGCGACGAGCTCGAGGAACTCGAGGAGCGGCATGCCGTTCTCCCAGCGGAGGACGGCGTTCCCCTCCTTCGTCCGCTCGACCGGCGGTAGGCGGCGGCGCAAGATCTCCAGGCTTCCGCGCCCCGGCCGACCGGCGGAAGCGCTGAACAGCCGCCACGGGTCGCCGCGGCGGCCTCCCAGACGCCGGAAGGCGTAGAGCACGATGAGGCCGACCCGCTCCACGGCCTTTCGATGCGCCTCGAGCTGGGCGGCCGCCCGTCCGCTCGCCGCGCTGAACCGGATCACCTCCTCCCCCGACGATTTCACCTCGATGGGAAAGGCGAACTCGCTCCGAAGCGCGACCAGGTCGAAGCCGAGGGAACCGGCGGCGCGGATCACGAGGAACGGCGAGCGGCTCGCCCGGTCGAGCCGTTCTCGCTGGGCGGGCTCGACGCTTCTTCGGTAGCGCGCGATCGTCTCCGGGTCGGCCTGGAGGAGCTCCTTGAGCTCGCGCTCGTACGCGGAAGAGCCCCGACCCACGCCCTTCATTCCTGTGGTGGTTACATATAGGCTCGCCGTCCGCAAGGGTGACGGAAGATGGCCTCGAGCGGAAGCCTCCAGATGGCGGAGGAGGAGTTCGCCATCGCCCGCGTGCTCGCCGAGGTCGTCTCCGACTCCGACCGCCGCCGCCACGTGCGCGGCGTGGCGACGCAACCCGCCCGGTTCCGTCTCTCCGAACTTCGGGGCCGGCTCCTCAAGGAACGGGTCTTCGAGGACCCGAGCCGGCTGCTCTCCCGGCTCAAGCGCCGGGGGCTGCTCATCGACACCCCCGAGGGTCGCAACGATCATCTCTTCCAGCTGCCGCATCCCGAGGTGCTCCGGGGCCTCCTCCTCGGGGAGTTGGCGCGCAGCGAGACCGTCGAGCCCGCGGCCCTTCAACCGGTCCCCGACGAGCGCGAGGAGATCCGCTCCATGGACCAGGAGTTCCTCGACCGGCTGCGCGAGCTTCTCTCCCATCGGCTCGAGGAGACCCTCGAGTTCGGTCGGCGCTTCTCCGTCGCCAAGCTCGCGGGCTACCTCAAGGGCCTCTTCGGGGAGGCGCTCTACCAGGAGTCGTTGATCTCGCTCCTCCAGCAGTACGCCCTGGCGGACGTGCCGCTGGTCGCGCCGACCGGCCGCGCCACGGGGACGACCGGCTTCCATCTATCGCTGTTCGGCCCGCCGGGGACGGGAAAGACGTTCGCCATCGACGACCTCGTGAGGGGGAATCCGCGCACCGGAGTCCCCGCGCACGGCCTCCCGGGGCGAAACCGCTACTGCGGCGGGATCACCCCGGTCCAGTTCCTTCGCGTCGGCGCCTCGTACACCGGGCGCACGTTCAACTTCATCGTCCCCGAGTTCAATGACTGGTTCAAGTACCGCGGCATGGTCGAGCCGCTCAAGCTCGTCATGGAGCAGCGGGAGGTCAAGTGGGAGACGACCCTGGGGACGGTCGGGCCGTACACGTTCCGCTCCTACTTCTCCGTGAACTACAACGTCCGCTCCTTCGGGGCCCAGGATTACTTCACGACGATCTCCGACCCGAACTTCGCGGCGCTCGAGGACCGGATGCTCCTGAGGTTCCACGCGATGACGAGGGAACGCTTCCGCGCCGTCGAGGCGAGCGCGGAACGCTTGGAGCTCGGCCAGCTCGACTTCTCCCTCGCCGAGAAGATCCGCGACCACCTGACGCTCGTGCACGCCATCGAGACCGGCCACCCGCTCGTCGCGCACCGGTTCCGCACGAAGCCCGTTCGCCTTGACCCGGGCCTCTACCGCAGTCTTCGGGAGGTATCGGAAGCCGCGCTCGCCCGCTCCCCGCACCCGAGCTTTTCCCCGAGACTCAAGTCCCGGGCGGTCAAGCTGGGAAGCGCGGCGGCGCTGGTCGCCTACTTCGCCCATGAGGACTCCGAGACGCTCCCGGTCGGCAAGGAGGCCGGGGAGTTCGCCCGTCGATTCTACGAGGAGGAGATCCGTGCGCGCGAAGGCCGCCGCGGGAGCATCGCCTGAGAGGGGCCGGGGAGCCCACCCCGCTGCGAAGTACCGACGGCCCGCCCCGTCCGCTGTCCGGGCGGCGGCGCGCTCGATCTTCGCCAGCCCGTCGCGCCGGTTTGGCTCCCAGCGCGAGCTCCTGCACTCCCTCCTGGAATCGCTGCGGGAGGAGGAGCCGTTGAGCGCCCTCGGGGGAGCCCGGATGCGTCGGCTGCTCATGGAAACGCCCGGGGTCAGGGTGCGGGTGCGCTATTCCGAGCGCCACGACCGCGGCCCGCTCCAGCGGTGCCCGGTCTGCGACGGCGAGCTTCGACCGATCCAGAACCGGACGCTGGACGGGGAGCCCGTGACGCTCGGCTACTCCTGCCGGCGCTGCGAGTACTGGACGCACCTTCGCCGCAGGGTGCCGGTCCGCTACGAGTTCTCTAGGTCCCGCGGCGGCCTGGCTCGCAGGACCCCGAGATAGGGCCGCCCGAACGTCCTACTCGAAGTGGCCGAGCGCGTTGTCGTCGACGCCCTTCACTTTCTCGAAGCGAGAGCCGTGCGCGCCGGACTTCGCCGCGACGGCCATCGCCATCGGGCGGTTGCGTATCGAAAGCCGCATGAACCCGGCGCCGAGGAAGCCCGCCGCGGCTCCCTGGAGCGAGACGCTCCCCAGGCCGACGTTCGATCCGATGGTGACCACCTGGAGGATCGGCGCACCGACCGGGACGGTCACCGGGAGCGCCGGGGGCGGCGGGGCGATCGGAGGAGGCGGCAACGGGGCCGGGGATGGGAGGGGGGTCGTCTCGACGTTGATCTGGGCGACCGGGAACGATTCGGTGAGGACGGTGTTGTTCGTGTACGGGACGAATGTGTCCCACGAGTAGACGCCGTCGACCTGGTTGCTGCCGGCGACCTTGCAGTCGAACGTGATGCAGGCGTCGACCGGCACGCGGGCGAACGGAGGGCCGGTGGCGATCACGTTGAAGGTCGCCGTCCACTGGTCACCGATATACATCACATTCCTGGTCGCGTTCGTGCTCCAGTTCCACGCGAGGTACTCGATCCCGCCGATGTGCGCTATCGTTGGAAGCACCTGGCAGTCGCGCAATAGGATGAACCCTCGCTGGCAGGCGGCGGTCGGCTGGAGTTCGGCGCCGGGGGCGGGTTGGATCGCCCCGTGCGGCATGAAGACGAACATCGGCTGACTGGTCCCTCCCGCCACCTGGGTGGCGGCAATAGGCCCGAAGCTGACGGTACGGAAGGCAGCCATCAAGGTCGGGTCGTTCGTATTGGGAGTGTCCGCGGGACCGTGCTGGACGTACTGGATGCTCCCCTGTTGCCCGTTCTTGCAGGTGAACCAAGTGGGACCGTTCCACGAACCGCCGGTGGCGACGGCCAGATCGCAGCCGGCCTGGAGGATGTGGATGACGTCCTGGACCACGGTGGTGCCTCCCGGCCCGCACCCGGTCACGCCGGCAGGACACTTCTTCGGCCAATCCGGCGAGTACGGGTCCGTCGCGGTATTGACGAGGTCGATGATGTCGATGGTGCACGAGTGCCCGACCGCGTCGGTGCAGTCGGGGGAGGTGTGGGCCAGTGCGGCGATCGAGTGGGAGGTGTTGCCGTCCTGGCTGTGGATCCACCCCTCGCACAGCGGGCTCGTCCCGCTCGTGAATACGTACGACGGCTCACAGGTCCCGGCGGTGCAGCCGCTGTAGAATCCCCACATGATGACGAACGATGGGCTCACGCAGTAGTTCTCGACGTAGCTCGGGTCGCGCGGCGCGGTCGAGCCCATCCAGATCACCACGTGATGCGTGTCGGGAGTCCACTGGAGCCCACTCGCCCCGGTGAGCGTGCCGTAGAGGGCGGTGATGGACGAGGAGTGGAGGAAGTTGTCCTGCCAACCGGAGTACCAGTAGGTGAAGCCGCCGCTCAGCACATTCGCCTGGAAGGTGGCGACGACGTCCGTCTGGAGTTCGTTCGCCGGGACAAAAGTGCCGATGTCGAGATGGAAGACCCCTCCGCCGTCAGTGTCCCACTGGTCGTTCGTCCCATAGTAGTCGATCAGTGCGAAGGTGACCTGGGAATGCGGGTTCTCCGCCTGGATCTGCTCGGCGATCTGCGTCGCCTTCACGATGAACACCGGCACGCCGTCGGACTCCTCGCACGGCAGTCCGGCCGGGATCCCCTTTGCGGCGGTGCACGTGTAGGGCGCCTTGTACTCGGTCGGGTTGTAGACGCCGTCGATCGGGTCGGTCTCGACCACGAAGGCGACCTGAACCTTCGGCCAGGTGACCTGGGCCGCCGAGGCGGCATCCGACCACATCGTCACGCGGGAGACGCTGACCCCCGCGGGGCAGCTCAGGGTCTGAAAAGCACAGATGGAGCCGGGGTCAGCCGAGATGCCGAGCGACGGCCCCTGGATCGACTTGTTCTGGGGCGCCACGGCCACGGCGGGTGTCGCCTGGGCGACGACACGGTTGATCGTCTGGGCGGGGAGCCCGTGGTGGGAGTCCCCGGGGGCGAGAGAAGGGGCGAGCACCAGGAAGAAGGCGAACAGGCCGACTCCGGTCCCAAAGAGAGCGCGACCGGCGACCCCCGTCAAGGCCAGGCGCGAGATAGCGGCGGATTTCGCTTTACCCTTGGCACGGCCTAGCATGCTCGGCCGGCGGACGTTCCCGGCCCTCTTAGACCTTTGGCCCATGCTGACGTGGCTCCCCTCGGGCTTCCCTCGCGGCTGGGGCCGGCGATCCGCGGCGTTCCGGGAACCTTGTCCGGCTCGTGCGACCCGGAGCCGGCTCCCCTCCCCCGGTGGAGAACGACCTCCGCGGTGGGATGACGGCGGCTCTCGAATCGTGAATTTTCAGGGTTGTGTCCGGCCCGCCGGGGGTTTGGAGGGGGTCAGCGACGATTCGTCGCCTTCCGCCGTTGGACCGGAGCTGTCAGGGGCCCCAACAATCGTTTCGTCCGTCCCATCGCCCTCCTTCCCGCGGGCGATTCCGTAGACGATCGCTCCGACGATCACCCCACCCAGCGCGAAGGCGACGAGGTCGCCCGGTGCTCCGGAGAGCCAGCCGAACGCAGTGCTGGACGACGGCGGCCCCGCATGGACCGAGACCGCCCACGAGAAGCTCGCGTGCTCGCCGACGGAATCGACGACGCTGGCGGTCACCACATAATTGCCGGCGGCCCGGACCGGATGCTGTCCGCTCTGGTTCGAGCTCGTCGTGCCGTCCCCGAAGTTCCAATCGATGAAATACGGAGGAATCCCGCCGACCGGGAAGAGGGAATAGACGAGCAACAGCGGCGCCATTCCCGAGAGGTTCAGCAGCTGGGCGGTCACGTTGAGGACCGGGGCGACCACGATGAGGACGCTCGCGCGGGTGGATTCACCCGCCGAGTCCGACCCGGTGACGTTCACCGTGTAGTTCCCCGGGCGCTCGAAGACGTGGCTCACGTTGGGTCCGGCCGCCGAGCTCCCGTCGCCGAACACGTAGCCGATCGAGTACGGACGTTGGCCCTGCTGGGCGGACGCAACAAAGCTCACGTTCATCGGAGCGACGCCCACGTTCGGTGAACCGGTCACGGAGAGGGAGAGCGGGCCCGCCGGCGGGCCGACCACGTAGACCGGAAGCACGAACCGTTCGTACGACCCGAACCGGTCCTGAAGGAGAAGTCGGGCCGGGTAGGCCCCGGGCGAACGATAGACGTGGTCGAAGCCCGAGAGCGCGGCGAAGCTGCCGTCCCCCAGGCTCCAGTTGTAGACGACCGGGCCGAAGCCGCCGATCACGGACGAGGTGAACTGGACGTCAAGCGGAACGCTTCCCCCGTTGGGGGTCGCGGAGGCGCTGGCGTTCACCTGCTCGAACACCCAGGTATCGTTGAACGGGACCGGGTCGCTCCCGACCCCCCCGAACAAGACGAGGTAGCCGTCGGCCGAGTCGTTGGAGAGGAGCGGGAAGGTGCGCGGCGACGGCGCGAGCGGCCCGGTCTCGTTCTGCCACAGCCCTGAGGAGAACGACCACGTCTCGTTGAGAAGGCCGTAGTCGCCGCTTCCGCCGAACAGCACGAGGGAGCGGCTCGCCGCATCCCAGGCGAAGCCGCACTCGCGCCGCGGGCTCGGGCTCGAGCCGAAGGTGATGTTGATCCACGTCCCGCCGTGGTACGTCCACGTGTCCCCGAGGATCGCGGCCCATGCGCCCCCGGCGCCGTTGCCCGTACCGCCGTAGAGCACGACGAATCCGGACGGGACGTCGTCCTGCATGGCGGCGTCCCCGCGAGGGGACGGGGAGACGGCCGGAAGGATCTGGCTCCAGTTGCCCCCGGAGAACTTCCACGTGTCATTCATCTCGACTAAGTCGCAGCCGCCGAACAGAAGGACGTAGCCGTCCCCCGAGTCGTACGCCATCTGCGACGCCCAGCGGATCGACGGCGCCGCCGAGGGATGCAGCTCGGTCCATTTTCCCCCGAGGAACGTCCAGGTGTCGTTGAGCGAGCTCGACGAATTCGCGCCGCCGAACAGAAGCATGTAGCCGTCGCGCGCGTCGTAGACGAGCGCCGAGTGGTCCCGCGCCGGCGGCGAGACGGTCGGGAACAGTTCGGTCCAGTGGCCGCGGGAGAACGTCCAGGTCTGGTTGAGGTACGTGTGGTTCGTGTAGCCCCCGTAGAGGAGCACGTAGCCGTCCTTCGGGTCGAACGCCACGCTCCGGCCGAACTCGTTGCCGGGGGGATGGGACCCCTGGGAGGCCGAGATGTTCCCCCACGCAGGGCTCGCGTTCAGGGGAGCGGCCGTGGGCGTGACCAAGGGGCCAGCGAGGGAGCGGATGGGGAGTTTGTGGGGCGAAATCGCGGAGGGTCCGGGGTGGGCAACGCCCCCGCCGGGGGCGAGCTCCAAGAGGAGGAGCGCCATGAGAACGACGGCGCCGGCGTTCGTCTTCCAAGTGGAGCGCGCAATCCGCACGGGCGGCCCGCCCACCGTCGGACGGTACATTGACCTTTGCGGGGGATCACGTCACCGTCGAGATGAACCGGCCGGCGTGGGCGTCGATGAGGATCATCGACCGGACGCCCTTGCGTTCGAGCGCGATGTACCAGACGGGGACGTGGAGAAGCTCCCCTTCCGCGACCTCCACGTTCGTCTGGAGCTGGCTGACCATGTGGTGCCGTCGGTGGGCCTCCTCCGACTGGAGCTGCATGACGAACGACCGGGCGGAGTGCTCCGCCGCGTCCGGTCCCAGGTCGCCGTTCAAGACCGGCGCTCCCTGCGGAACGACCTTCCGGTCGAAGAACGTGCGCTCGGAGAGCGCGAACTCGTAGTTCTTCGGCTGGTAGGCGCTCATGCTCTTGACCGCGACCACCGGGTACTCGTAGCTCCCCGTGACCGTGTCCTGCCGGGAGGCGTTCACCGGCGAGCCCATCGGGATGGGGATCGGGATGTACCCTCCCCCCCGGCGGCCCCCGAGGGCGGCCCCGAGGAGCTCCGCCGCGGCGATGGTACCGACCGTGCTGCCGACACTCACTGCGACGTCCGTGTAGACGTAGCTGGTCGACGCGGAGACCGGGAGTATCCAGAACGGCACGAACGAGAGCCGCTGCTCGACGACCTTCGATTCTTCGAAGGTGTTGCGGTGCATGAGGCCCTGGTCGAGCACGCCGCGCACGATGGAGAGCGCCTGCTCGGCGGTCGTCAGCTTCGGGGCGAGGATGGTGTGCTTGCTGATCTCCTTCCAGCCGCTGCCCCCGAGGGTGACCGAGCCTCCGCAGTAGTCGCAGGTGATCACCATCTCCCCGAAGATCGGGTTGAGCGGCGCGCCGCACGCCGGGCATTTCACCGATTCGTTCGCGCCGGGGGTCGGGCTCGTCGGCGGGGGAGCGGGGGGAGCCGACGGGGAGGCACCCCCACCGGCGGGGGCCCCGCACGAGAGGCAGAACCGGGCGTTCGCCGGGAGTTCCGTCCCGCAGCGTGCGCAATTCACGACAGCCTCGAGGATTTCGCGCCGGCGCCGTCAGGCGAGCGGAGCGCCGCAGTTCGCGCAGAACTTGCCCGCGCCGGCGGAACTGCTCCCGCATTTCGGGCAGGTGCGCGGGGGCAGAACCATCGGACCGCCGCAGTTCGGGCAGAACTTCGTGCCGACCGGTGCCGGTTGCCCGCACTTCGGGCACGGCGTCGTCGGGGCGGCCCCCGGTGCACCGACCGGGTTCCCGCAGCTCGGGCAGAAGCGGACGTTCGGGGGGATGAGGGCGGAGCACTTCGGGCACGGGGTGCCGGAGGGCGCCATCGCCCCCTGCATCGTGCCGGCCATACCGTAGCCGACGCCCAGCCCGGTGCCGAGGCCGACGCCGGCGCTCGTCAGCGCCCCGGCGCCACCGGAAGGGTTCGCGGCAGCGGTCGTCATCGCCTGGCCCGCCTGGTACTGCATGTAGTTCACGCCGAGCACGCTCATCGTCGAGCGGGTGTTGACCGCCTTCTGGACGTCCTCGGGCAGGTTCACCGAGAGGCCCTGGAGCTGCACGAGCTCCACGCCGAACGGCGAGAAGTGGGAGCCGGCGAGCCCCAGGACCGCCTGCTCGATCGTCGAGAGGCTGCTGGCCAGGTCCGTGACCCGGGTCCCGGAGGCGTTGAGCTTGCCGATGGCGTTGTAGACGAGAAGGACCATCTGGTCCTTGAGGCGGGCCTCGACGTCCTGCGTCGAGGCGGCGCCGAACGTCCCGACGAACTGGTTGATGAACAGGTCCGGTCCGGCGACCTTCCAGCGGTAGTCGCCGAAGACCCTGAGGTTGACGAGCCCGAAGTCCGGGTCGCGGAACGTGTACGGCTCGCTCGAGCCGAACTTGCCGTCGAACGTGCGGCGCTGAAGATAGTAGACCTCCGCCTCCTGGCGGACGCCGGAGAGCGACTGAATGAGCTTGCCGACGACGCCCGCGTTCAGGCTCGTCAGCGCGTACCGGTTGGGCTGGTCGAAGTAGGTGAGGACCTTTCCGTCCCGGAAGAACACCGCGGTCTCGTCCTCGCGGACGACGATGTTGTCGCCCATGCGGATGTTGCGCGGGACGCGCCACATGACGTTCGAGCCCTTGTAGGCGTCTTCCCAGTTGATCGTCGTGGCGCCGAAGAGCGAGCCGCCCTTCGGCGGAATCGGCTGGTTGGTGACCATGGATTTGACCTCCTCCCGTTACTGGACCTGGATCCCCTGGACGGCGCGGATGCGCGCCCGGAACGCCGCCTCGAGCTGCGTTACCTGGGAGCGGACGAGCTGTACAGAGGCGGCCACCGAAGCGGCGTCGGACGCCGGCGCTCCGGCTTCGAGCGGCGCGAGGGAACGGCGCAGTTCGTCCGCCGCCTGGACGAATCCAAAGTCGTACTCGTAGAGCCGGTCGAGGACGGCGGGCTGGACCCGGACCGACGGGGAGATCCCGGCGTACCCCTGTTCGGCGTGTCGGACCTCGCCTTCGATCCGCTGGAGGTCCGCGATCACCCCGGAGAGGTCGGTCAGCGACTGGAACTGGCCGGCGTTGGTGAGGCGCTCCCGGTACGCCTGGACCGTCCCGAGCGCGAGATGTAGGCGGTCGGCGACCTGAAAGCGAAGATAGCTATCGGCCGCGCGGACGTCTTCCCCTTCCCGGTAGCCTCGGAAGCCGGGCAATAGCAGCTGAAGGCGCTTCAGCACCCCGCGATCCTGGTCGACCTGCGTGCGGATGTCGACCGGTCGGCTCGCCGGAGCCGGCGCCGAGAGAGCGGCGCCGCAGGAAGGACAGAAGCGCTGGGACGGGTCGACGGGACGGTGGCACGATGGGCAGCTCGAAACGGGCGGTGCGGGCGCGGCCATCCTACGAGCCTCCCGGCGGGGGCGAGGGGCCACCGGGTCCGGACGGCTCCGGGCCGGGCGGGGCCGCGGAACGGGCGCTCGCGTAACTGAACGCGGAAGGCGGCGGTTGTTGGGCCCACGCCTCGCGATGCTCTAGGCGGGCCTCGGTGGACGCACGGCCCATCCCCCGCCAGTAGGCGAAGACGAGGACGATCGCGAGCAGGACCAGGAGCACGATGAGCCCGCCGATCCGGCCGAGGGTCGAAAGGCCCGCATTCACGCCGAACGCGTCGTTGAGGACGAGGACGGCGAAGCCCATCCCGAAGAGCCCCCAGCAGGTGGCACGCAGTGTTCCGGGGTCGCGGGTGAACGATTGCGCCAGGTACGCGGCGAGCGCGAGGATCAGGGAGAGGGTCCCGATGACCTCGAGCGCCGTGAAGTGGTCGTTCCCGAAGGCGAGGTAGACTCCGACGAAGACGAGGATCGCGATCGCCGCGAGGACCCCGGCAAGGAGCGCCCCGGCGATCTTCGCTGGATTGCTCGAAGGGTTCATCGCGCTCGTCAACCGAATCCCCAAGCGAAAGAGGAGCGGTCAGTATATGATTGTGCGGTCGGTCCCGGGCTCAGCGACTCACAGTCGAGGCTCGTCGTCCTTCTTCTCCCTGGGGGGCCGGGGCCGGGCCGGGGCCGCTCCCGTGGCATCGGGGGTATCGGAAGCTTCCGGTTCCTCGGATTCCTCAGGGTGAGTGACGACCTTCTCGAGGACCCGGACCCTCTGGGAAGCCGGAGAGAGGTGGGCGGGAGCCGACGGGGAGAGGGCGGGGCCCTTTCCCCGCGGTGCCGGCGGCTTGGTTGGCCGCGGGTTCGCCGGCCGTTGGCTCGGGTGGGCCGGCGCGTGGCCCGGGGCTCCCTTCGAGGATGCGTGCGCTCCGGGGTGGCTCCCTACGTGGCTCGGGGTGAACGTTCGACTGTTGAGCGTCGTGACCGGCTGCTGACACTTCGGGCACGTGCGGAACTCCGCGATGCAATGCTGGCAGACCTGGGCGCCGCAGACGTGGTGGATGCTCGCGATCCCTCCACAGCCGACGCACCGAGCGCCGGGGACCGCTCCGGAGACGCCCGGTACGGACGAGGGGGGAGAGGGAGGTCCGCGAACCGCCGACGGATTGCTCGAGACGGTGCCGGTGGGTCCGGAGGCGAGGAGCTCACCACCCTCGGGACCCGCGGCGTTGGGACCGTCCGCGACCGGGGTGAAGTACGCCTCTTCATCTTCCGCGCCGGCGCCCCCGAACTCCGGAGTGTACGCACCCAGGTCGAGGGAGGGAAGCGGGGCATGGACCGCCGTACCCGACGCCTCGACGACCTTGATGAGCCGCGCCTTGAACACTCCGACCCGAAGCGTCCGCACGAGCTGGAAGAGGGTGCGCTGATTCTCGGGGAGCAGGAGCGCGCGGCGGGCGAGCTCCTCGACGTCCGGGGTGAGCTTGAGGTTCTCCGGGCGCAGGTCGGCCTCGAGGACCGCCTTGAGGTAGCCGAACAGCCGCTGGATCTGCGCGAGCGTTACCGTCGGAGGGCTGAGCAGCGCGACGTCCGAGAGCGCGAACCCGCGGCGCTCGACGCGCTCGGAGCGGTGCTCGAGGGCGGCGGTGATCAACTGGTAGGAGGCGCTCTCCAGGTCGCGCAGCTCCTCCTCGCTCAACCGGTCGATGTCGATCCGGGGGTTCCTCGAAAGCGCGCTCAGCACCGGTTCCAGGAGCTCGTAGGGCGCGTGCAGGGTCACGAAGAGGTCGTTCTTCGTCACGCTGCGCTGGAGACGGGCCTCCAAGAGCAGCGCCTCGCGCCCGAAGTGCTCGATGTTCCCCTCGCGGGTCTTCTGGAGGGCGGCCTTCTTCCCCTCCTTCGCGGGTTCGAAATCGCCGTCGAGCGCCAGCGCCCGGTCGAAGCTCTGCGACGCCTCCTCGGGGCGGCCGGTGGAGATGAGCGAGAGGCCCCGGCTGACCCAGGCGTGCTTGTTCGTCGGGGCGACCTTCGTCGCCCGCTCGTAGAGGGCGAGCGACTCGTTCGGATGGCCGAGCTTCTGGGCGACGAAGCCGGCGCGCAGGTGCAGCTGGGCGTTGTCGCGGTCGAGGGCGATGGCGTGGGCGAACGCGTTGGACGCCTCGGCCCACTGCTCCTTGGCGATCAACAGTTCGCCGAGCCGGTCCCAGAGGGCGGCGGACGACGGGAGGACCTTGACACCGGCGCGGATCGCCGCGATCGCCTCGGGGATCGAGCCGAGGCCGCATTCCGCTTCGGCGAGACCGAGGTAGAGTCCGGCCTCCGGCGGGACCTTCGGCATCACCTCGCCGAGGAACTTCTTCGCCTCCGCGTGCTTTCCCTCCCCGAGCAGCGACCGACCGACTCCGACCAGGGCGACCCGCGAACCCGGTTCCTTCGTAAGGACCTCCCGGTACGTCGTCTCGGCTTCGCCGTGCCGTTCGAGCTCGCAGAGGATCTCCGCACGCAAGACAAGCGTCGGGACCGAACGGGGGGTAGCCTCGGCTCCCGAGGGGGCCGGGGAGGCATCGAGGAGCTCGAGGGCGAGGTCGGGCCGGCCCCCGGCGAGGCGCAGCCGGGCGCGGCGCGCGACGATCTCGGGTAGATGGGATGGGTCGAGCGAGGCGGCCTTCTCGAACGACCGGTTCGCCTCTTCCGTCCGGCCCAGCTCGCTCGCAAGATCCCCGTGCTCCAGGCAGAGCTTCGGGTCGTCCGCCTCGGGGCCGCCGTTGGCGAGCAGTTGGGTCAGGCAGTCAAGCGCCTCCGCCTTCTCCCCTTGGGATTGGTGAAGGCGCGCCTTCTCCAGAAGGGCCGGAGCGCTATGCGGGTCGAGCAAGAGGATCGCCTTCAATGAGTAGGCGACCTCGCTCGGCCGGCCGAGGGCGCGGCAGGCGTCGGCGCGGGCCCGCCATGCCCCGAGGTCATTAGGGTCGTCCCGTAGAAGCTGGTCGACGAGCGGGAGCCCTTCGTTGTGTTGTCCGGCAAGCAGGAGGGTCTGGGCGAGGGCGAGCCGCCCCGGGGCGCCCTTCGGGTCGAGCTTGACCCCTTCGCGGAAGTAGGTGATCGCGTCGGTGTACGCGCCCTGGGCCCTCAGGGCTTCGGCGACCTCGAAGTGGACGTGCGCGTCGCCATGGGCGTTCTCCACCGCGCTCCGAAGGATCGCCAAGCCCTCGGGCCGCCGGCCCGACTTGAGCAGGAGCTGGCCCTTGCGACGCAGGAACAGCGGACTCTGGGGCTCGCGCTGAAGAAGCAGGTCGACGAATCGCAGCGCCTTCGGCTCCTGGTTCAACAGGGAGAGCACTTCGACCTCCCCCCAGAACAGGTCCGGGTCTTCGAGACCGGTCTGGACCGCCTTGGAGTACTCCCGCTCGGCCTCCGCCAAGCGGCCGACCTCCCTGAGGACGTGGCCGAGCTCCTTGCGAACGTCGGCCCGCCCGTCGTTGCCGGCCTGGACGAGGAACTCCTGGTAGGCACCGATCGCGCGCTGGTGGTCGGCGATCACCCGGGAAGCCCGGGCGATCCCCAGCAGGCTTCTCGAGGAGAGTTCGGGGCCGAGCGAGGAGCGTTCGTAGGAGACGAGCGCCGCGCGTGCGGCCTGGGCGCGTTCCTCGGACCCTTCCGGCCGGTCGAACGCCCGGGCGAGGTAGAGGTTGCCCCGCTCGAGGGCGACGTCGTACCGGGTCGGGTCGATGCGGAACAGTTCGTCGAAGACCGGAAGCGTCCGCTCGGGATCGTTCGTCGACTCGAGCAGCCGCCTCTTCTCGAGAAGGTAGCTGACCTCGCCGGGCCGCTGGACGAGCAGCTCGTCGATCACCTGGAGCGCTTCGTCCCGCCGGCCGCTCCCCGAGAGGGAACGGGCGAGCTCCTCACGCGCGGGCACGTCCGATGGCTCGGCCGCCAGGACCGCGCGGGAGAACTCGCCGGCCAGCTCGGAGCGGCCCGCCGACTTGGCGGCGGCGAGCGCCCGGCGGGCCTCGACGGCGTTGCCGGGATGGGCGGCGACCAGCGAGCGGTACGCTTCGAACGATTCGTCGGCCTTGCCGCTCGATGCGAGAAGCTCGGCGAGAGCGCGCTGCGCCTCG
>JAKIWY010000020.1 GCA_022749835.1 Thermoplasmata archaeon
AACGAGAGCTCGCCGACCTCGCTTGGCGTCCCGGCAAACCCCTGGTTCAACGGAAGCGCGCTCGTCCTGCTCGAGTTCTCCCCGATGTACCGGGTCACGGTCTCCGCCACCACCGGAGGGAGCGCCTCGCCCCCCAGCGCATGGATCTCCATGGGCGGGTCGATGACGCTCACCGCGAGCCCCGACCCCGGCTACCACTTCGTCAGCTGGAGCGGGGTCGGGCCAGGTTCCCGCACGCTGAACACCACCTCGATCCAGGTCTCACCGAGAGGCCCGGTCAGCGAGGTCGCCGAGTTCCGGGGGAACCTTCCCCCGACCTGGAACGTCACGGTCGTCTCCCGAGGGCTCCCCGCGGGGACGGGCTTTCCCTTCCTTCTCGGCAGCGTCGGGTACGAGTCTCCCGGATCCCTCAACATCCCCGGCCTTCTCGACGGCGTCTACAACTTCTCCGCCGGCTACGCCTACCTGAACGGCTCGATGCAGACGAGATTCGTCCCCACGTCGTGGTTCAGCACCCTGCCGACCGCAGGCTCTTCGCTCACCGTCGAGGAGAACGGCACCATCACGGTGAACTACACGACGCAGTACGCGCTGACGATCTCCTCCACGGACCACGGGAACGTGACCCCGTCTCCCGGGACGTACTGGGAAGTCGCCGGCAGCCAGGTAGCGATCAGTTCGGTCGCGGACTACCATTACCAGTGGGTCGGCTACAACGGGAGCGGCAACGGCTCGATATCCAAGAGTGCGGGAGCGGGGAACGGGCTGACGGGCGTCCTCATCACGATGCAAGGACCCATCCGGGAGGCGGCTCAGTTCGCCTGGAAGGTCTTCCCGTCCCCTGCGACCTTCGCCCTTGAACTCAACGAGACCGGGCTGCCCGCGAACCTTCCGTGGAACGCGAGCATCGGCGGCTTCGCCGCCTCGGGTACCGGCTCGCTCGTCCTCAACGGGCTCAATGGGAGCTACCAGCTGTCGATCCCTCCGGTCTACGCCGGGGCGGGGACCCGCTACGTGGCGAGCGCCGCGGGCTTGGTGACGCTCAACGAGAGCGTCCGCACGAACACGAGCTACCAGGTCACCTTCAGCGAGCAGTTCCTGCTCACCATCCAGGGTTCCCTCGGCGGCAGCGTCGGCCCCGCTTCGGGCTGGGTCGCCGCCGGCTCGAGCATCACGCTCTCGGCGAGCCCCAACTCGAGCGAGATGTTCGTCGCGTGGAACGGGAGCGGCACGGGCAGCTACTCCGGTACCACGGCGAGCCCGACCGTTCCCGTGGACGGACCGATTACCGAGTCGGCGAGCTTTTCGCCGGTCGTGGGAGCCGCGAGCACGAGCGGCTCAACGCTCGACGGCGCGCCGATCGCCTTCGGCCTGCTCATCGCGCTGCTCGTGGTCGGTCTGGCCGTCGGGCTCCTCGTGAGCCGCCGCCGTGGCGGTTCTCCGCCAAGCGAAGAGCCGCCGATCTGGAACGAGGAGGGCGCCTCCGAAGTCCCCCAGTCTCTGCCGGAGATCCCCGGCCCCGAGGAACCGCCGACCGACTCGACGCAACCGTAGTGGATTTGGGCCCGGTCGAAGCTCCGGCGGCTCGCGCAGTCAGTGTAGAACGGGTAGTTCGCCGAGTCCGGGGGAGCCGGACGACAGCGCCTAACCGGCCGCCGCGGGGCTCTCCTCGGGTGAGGAGACGAGGGGCCGGTAGATCCAGGCGTGCAACGCCACGAGCGCCGGCAGCGAAACGCGGGTGGCGCCGACGGGTCGGGAGCCGCTCGCATCGGTGAACTCGGAGTCGGGAAGGCCGTGCACGATCGCTAAGCCGAGCGCCGAGAGCTCGGGGACCGTGGGAGCGAGACGGCGGGCCCGGACGATCTCGGTCGCCTTCTCAAGCCAGTTGAGGAGCTCGCCGGGGTCGAGCGTCGTGCGGCTGGCGAGGACCGCCGCCGGGGTGAGGGGCGAGGCGAAGGCGTCGACGAGCCCCTGGGAGATCGCCCGAACCCGGGGGATCGCCTGCGTCTCGTTTGCGCCGGAGGCGATCAGATAGCTTGCGGCGAGGGTCGCGTCCTGGCTCGGGCCCCCGAGCGCGGTCGCGAGCACCTTCCGACGGCGGGCGGCCTCGCTCGGGTCGGGGAGGAACGCCGCGAGCAGCGCGGCGGCCTCATCGCGTCCTCCCTCCTCGCGAAGCTCCAGGAAGGCATCGAAAGGCACCCGGGCCTCTGCTCCCGGTCCCAGGTGCAGGATCGCGGCGATGCTCACCGACGGTTGCCCCGCCCCCAGCTTGGCGCGGATCCGCTCCGCGGTGAGCATCATCGGGGCGAACACCTTCTCGATCGAGGCGGAGGAGGCCAACAGCAGCTCCGCGGCGAGAAGGCGGTCAGAGGCTTCACCACCCATCACCTCGACGGTTCCCCACACGTCGGAGAACTCGCGGGTCAACTCCTCAGGGGTCTCCCGACGATTGGCGAGACTGACCACGACCGGGCGAAGCAGCGCGATCGCCTCGGGCGGGGTGACCGGGCCGAGCTCCGCGAGGAAGTACTCCGCGGTCTTCGCCACGTGGTCGATGTCCTGCAACACGCGGGTGAGCTCTTCTGCGACGACGTCGAGCGAAAGCGTGTCCGTGCGGGAGGCTCGGGCCTCGAGCTCCCGAAGGACATGACGGCCCACCGGGGTCATCTCGGGCTGGGATGGGGTCCCGGTGATCGCCCCGTGGCCCTCGAGGGTCCGCCAGACCTCGGGGTCCGGCGAGTTCGGTGCGCCGGAGGAGAGGCTCGAGAGGTAGGTGCGGACCTTGATGGAGGGGACGGGCACGGCCTTCCCACTTAGCGACGGCCGTTACTTAGAACCTGTGATGAAGGGGGTCGCCCCCAACAGTGCGCCTAGGCGCCGACGCCCTGCTTGGGCTTCTCACCGCCGCCGGATGAACCGCCCGACGGGAGCTCCTTGAGGTCCTTGGCGATGAACGCCCCGATCACGAGGAAAACGAGCGCCAGGAGGAGGGAGATCTCTAGGATCGAGGTCACGGGGATCGTAGGGGCGTTGGTGTACGTGAACCCCTTCCCCACGAAGGGGATCGGCTTCGGCGCGAGGTAGGTGAAGATTCCCCAGGTGACCCCGATGAAGATGACGGTGATCAGCGTGTCGCCGAGCCCGTGCGGGTAGTTGTCCGGGAGGCTTCCGTGCCGCAGCGCGAGGTAAAGGAACATCACGACGAGGGTGATGATGAGCACATAGGCGAGGAAGACCCCGATCGCCAAGTACAGGACGGCGAAGACCGCGAGCGCGATTCCGTAGAGCGGGACGTCCATCGATTTCGCCTCTGAGCGGAGCGGGCCAGAACCACACCCCCACTTAAACTTCGCGGAACGGGCATTTCGCGGAAGGTCGCGGGAGGGACCGAAGGCTCGGGCAGTCACAAGCTCCGCTAGCGGCCCGCGGCAGTGCGCTTAGACGACCGACGAACCGTCGGCTACCGGAGCGCAAGACCGGGGGACGGGACGAGCTCCCACCGGGGTCCGAAGCATCGCGCGAGACCGCGAGCTTATCAACCTCGCCACGCGGACGCTGCTCCGAGCCTCCTTCGAGAGGGCGCTCTCGTCTAAAGGTTTAAGCGTCCGCCTCCGTTCGCAACAATCCTCATGAAAGCCGGTGGCCCCGCCCGATTGAAGACCCTTTCGAACGGAACCCTTGCGCCGTCCCTCCGGATGGAACCCAAGAGCTCCGGGATTCTTGCGGGCCTGAGCGCGCGCAACCTGGGCGTTGCCCTGCTCTTCTGGGCGGTCCTGGCCCTGGTGGCCGGACCGACAGCGACCTCCGCGGCGGTCGGTGGGAGTTCGATGCCCGCGGCTCCGCATGCGATCGTAGCGCTGCCGGTCAGCACGGGGTCGCATCTCAAGGTTACGGAGCCCGCGTCGGCGACGACCCCGACCCTGGGCACGGCCGGAGTCAATCTCTACGCCCAAGACGCCCTCTACCAAGCGAAGATCCACGCCGCCCAGAGCCAGGCGAGCGCCGCGACCCCTTCCGCCAGCGCGGCGGGTGCGCCCCATGCGGCTCCCCTTTCGGGCGCTGCCGTCACCGGATGGTTCAGCGGATACGTCTCCGACTCCAACGGAAAGGCGATCCAGGGCGCCTCGGTCCAGGCGTACAGCGAGGTCGGCGCGGACTGTCCTAACTGCACGGTGGTGGCCACGAATTCGACCGGAGGCTACACCGTCATCTGCCCGGTGGGGCTCGACTACATTCACATCACGCACGACTGGTTCGTTTCCGCGGACGACTACGCCGTCTGCGTTTCCGCCGTCAACACCCCGATCAACAAGACGGTCCTGACGAGCGAAGGGTCGCTCACCGGGGTCGTCGAAGGCTCCGACTCTGCCCACGAGAAGATCAGCGGAGTCGTCGTCACCTGTTCAACCCTCAACAATCTGTTCATCTCCACCCCCAGCGGGGTCAGCAACAGCAACGGCGTGTTCAACGCCTCGCTGCCGCCCCAGCCGTCGCGCTGCGACCTTACCCGCAGCCCCGGCTTCGGCTACTTCGCGAACTTTACCGTCGCCAACACGACCCCCGGCGTCCAGGTCAACATCGGCGTGATCTACCTCGAGCGGTACACCGTCGTCAAGGTCGAGCTCGTCGACGCGATCACCAACCAGAGCATCAGCGGAAGCCTGGGCTCGATCACGATGTGCTCGGAGAACGGCGCCGGCTGCCTGCTGCAGGGCGCCTCCACCACGAGCAGCACGATCTTCGGCGACTCCCCCACCGGCGAGGTCTACGCCGACGTGCAGGTGGTCGGATACGTCGAGAACAAGGTGCCCGCCGGTTGGGTGCCTCGGGAAGCACCCGGCCACGTCTTCGACCTCGGCAAGGTCTACCTGCTGAGGATGGCGGCGCTCGAGGTGAAAACTTCGATCACCCACGCCCCCGGGGCCTCGGCTCCTTGGTCGATCGGCAACTACTTCTTCACCGTCGCCACGATGAACGGCTACAACGCCATCCAGGCGAAGCTCAATCCGACGACCGGATCGTACAACACGAGCGCCATCAGCACGTTCACCTACACCAACAACGGCAACTGCCCGAGCCCCGGCTGGAACTCCGGCACCACCGCGCTCATCCCGGTCTTCCCGCTCGTCAGCGACATCAAGATCGTTCCCGACACCACCCCTACCTGCAACGGGTTCAGCCCAGAGTGGCCGACCCCGCCTGACCTCCCGGTCTGGGGGAACGAGACGTGGCTGAACGCCACGCCCGGCTCCGTCGACACGATCACCATCAACTGGCTGAACTTCACCCCCGGAACCTACGTCTCCG
This sequence comes from Thermoplasmata archaeon, assembly GCA_022749835.1. Classification (GTDB taxonomy): domain Archaea; phylum Thermoplasmatota; class Thermoplasmata; order Lutacidiplasmatales; family UBA184; genus Lutacidiplasma. Next base: position 5,308 of record JAKIWY010000020.1, read on the forward strand.
GGAGCGTCTTCCAGGCGAACACGTCGTTCGCGCCGGCGGGCGGCTTCACCGTGAGCGTGGCGTCGCTCGATGCCCCTTCGATCAACCAGTACGCTTTCCAAACGGCCTCGTTCTCCGACCAGCCTTGCGGGGCCTACAAGAACACCTCGTTCTGCGCCCCTGCCCCCCCGGGGCCGACGAAGCTTACGGTGAGTTCCCCCGTGAACAGCTTCCCGAAGAACTACACTTGGGGCTTCACGAACTACACCTGCTGTAGCAACTATGGCGGCCTCCCCTGGGGCCAGACGCTCCCTCACTACACCCCGGTGAATCACTTCACCTCCGTCAACATCTCCTCCGGGTTCTGGGTGAGCGGGAACGTCTTCAAGAACGGCACCACGCTCGGTGTGCCGTTCGGCTCCATCGAGGTCTGTCCGGCCGGCGCGAACTCGGTGACTCCGTGCGTCGGCAGTGCCTTCGGCTCCTCGGGGGTCTTCAGCTCTCCGGCGCCGTACGGCTGGGACGCCATCACGGCGAGCGCCTCGGGCTACGCCCCTAACACCGAGTGGGCGTACGTCACCGCGACGAAAGCGCCGGGTACGTTCGCCGGCAACATCTCGATGACCTCCCTCGGGGCGGTCACGGGCTATGTGCGAAGCACCAATGGTTCAGTGATCCCGTTCGCTTCCGTCTCCATCTGCCACGTCGAGTCGGGAAGCTGCTCGGCCCTGGGAGCCGGGGGGACCGGAAGCTCCGGTCAGTTCCTCGGCCTCACGACCGGTGGATGGCTGCCGTGGTCGACGTACGAGATCACCGCGGGCGCCTCGGGATTCTCGAGCGACTTCACCTTCGTCAACGTCTCCGCCGGGAACGTCACCTGGGCGCCGAACATCACGCTCGTGCGCGCCGGGGTCAACACCACGGTCGGAGCTCTCCCGGCCTACTCCGCCGCATCGCTCGCTTCCTCAGGCTCGAACTCGAGCAAGAGCTACGTTTGGGTCGCCGGTCGCATCGTGGACAGCGAGACGGGATGGGGCGTCGGTCAGGCGCTCGTCCAGGCGTGCCCGCTCTCCGGGGCGCCCTGCGTGCCGGTCGGTAGCGGGGCGAACTCGGGCGGGGTCTTCTTGGGCGACGTGCCGAAGGGCCTCTACTACCTCAACGTCTCGGCGACCGACTACAACCCGGCGTCGGTCTTCTTCAACGCGACCAGCTCGGCGTTCTTCAACCTGAGTTCGATCCCGCTCTCGCCGTACGCCTGGGTGAGCGGCTTCGCGCTCCAGAACCCCTGGCACCTCGACTACGTCAAGATCAGCACGAAGGTCTACACGTTCACCTTCGGCCCGACGGCGAACGTCAAGGGCTGCGACCGCTCCCGGTCCGTCTGTGGTGTCACGACCCCGGTCTCGACGACCGGTTACTACGTCGCGGCGGTCCCCGGCGGAACGATGAACAACATCCACATCATCCCGAACGCCGCCCCGCCCACGATGAGCGCGGCCGGTGGTTGGAACGACAACAGTTCCAACCTGAACATCACCGCCGGAGTGTTCTTCACCAACGAGACCGAACCGATCTTCTGCGACTTGTTCGGCTCCTACTCGGGGTACATCCGCATGAGCTCGCCGACGGTCAACGTGAACGGCTCGCTGGTCCCGACGCTTCCGGCACGCTGGGTGACCATCTCCGCACAGACGAACGGAACGTATCCGGGATTCGCCACCGGGGTCGCGAACGGCTACGGCTACTTCGACGTGTTCCTGCCGCCAGGCAACGGCCCGAGGCACAGCGCGATCTCCGCCCAGATGCAGTCGATCTACACCCAGGAGAGCATGCTCGTGCCACAGAACATCACCCCGGGCGGCCACTTCTTCGCGGGGAACATCACCCTGATGCACTACGGCTACGCGCAGCTCAAGGTCGTCAGCTCGGCGAACGGCCTCGGGGTCCCCTACATCGGGGTGGCGGTCGCCACCAAGGACCCGCTCAACCATACCGTGCTCACCTCGACGGGCGCCGCGTCGGACGCGAGCGGCTTCGTCAACACGACCGCCCCGTACGGCAAGGCGGGCATCCTGTCGATCGCCGCCCAGAACGACTTCAACGGCACCAACACCACCCTCAAGCAGGTGAACTCCAGCCAGACGGTCTTCCCGAACGGCACGGAGAGCCCGCTATCGGTCGGCAACCTCCCGGCCCCGGCGTGGGGCTGGATCATGAGCACCGACACCAACTACACGCCGAGCCCGGTCCTGATCACGGTGATCGACAAGGCAAAGCATCTGCCGCTTCCGCAGGCGAGCATCTCCGTGCAGAGCAGCGACACCGTCACCTCGGGCGCGGCCACCTCGGGAAGCAACTGGGCGGGCCAATTCGTCTCCGACGCGCCGATCGGTAAGCAGGACCAGCTGGTGATCGCCCACTCGGCGTGCGCCCGCAACAACACCCGGGACATCGTCAAGACGGGCGAGCTGATCTCGCTGCGGACGGTCAACATCACCTGCAACGCCATCCTCGCGGGACGCGTCATCGCGAACCCCTCGGGCCTGCCGATCGTCGGGGCGACCGTTCAGGCGTGCCTGCAGGCGACGACTTCGTGCTACAGCACCACGACCAACGCCTCCGGCTACTTCTGGGTCGATGCACCCCCCGGGATCGACGTCTTCAGCGTCAACGAGACCGGCTACGTCTCCAACGAGACCGCGCTCGCCCAGTCGTGCTCGGACTGCTGGACGTGGGTCGGGACGATCCCGCTCGATGAGTTCGCCATCGTCGAGGGTCAGGTGCGTGGCCTACCCTCGGGCGAGCCGGTCGACAATGCGACCGTCTCCGCCTGCTCGACCTTGGGAACTCCGGTGGGTGTCTGCGGGTTCTCCGTCCAGACGAACTCGAAGGGGATCTTCCTCTTGCCGGCGCCTTCCGGGACGTACATCCTGCAGGTGAACGACACGAACTTCAACAGCTCCTACCTGCCGATCTCGCTCGCGCCGGGCGAGACTGCGAACGTCGGGGTCATCTTCCTCGAGCAGTTCGGAACCCTCGTCGGCACGGTCCTCTCCGGCGAGTCGTTCGGTGCGGTACCGGGGGCTCTCGTCACGGCCTGTCCGAACTGGGCGGGCGGCGGCTGCACGTCGGTCGTCAAGACCGACTCGGCCGGCCACTTCGCGCTCAGCGGAGCGCCGGGTCCGTACGTCGTCAGCGCCTCCGCCTCGGGGTACAACGACGGCTACGGGGACGCCACGATCATCGCCGGCGGCTCGGCGACGCTCCAAGAGATCCTGATCTACCCAGTCGGCTCCTCGGCGTTCATCCCGGTGACCGGGAAAGTAGTCAACGCCTCCGACCCGGCGATCGGCATCCCGGGCGCGATCGTTTCCGCGATCGTCAACGCTACCCCGTCGTACTCGACCGTGACGGACTTGACCGGTGCGTTCTCGCTCCCCGTGCTCTACGGGAGCTACACGCTCATGGTGACGTCCAACGGCTACGCCCCCTCGACGCAGCACCTGGTCGTCAACGCGCCGGTGTCGGGTCTTCTGATCCCCCTCTCCGTCATGACCTTCGCCATCACGGGGATCGTGGACGACTCGCTCACGCACATCCCGCTCGCCGGTGCGGAGCTGATCGAGGGCGGGGCCGTGCTCTCCACGAGCGCCACGGACGGGTCGTACTCGATCGCGCTGCCGAACGGCACGCACAATCTGACCGTGGCGTGCGTGGCGTGCGGGAACGTCCCGTACCCGACGGTGCCGTTCACCCTCACGGTGAACGGCCGGTCGCTGACGCACGACCTCTCGCTGAGCCCGCCGTCGACGATCGTCTACGGCTTTGTCATCGACGCGCAGACGGGGCTTTCTCTCGCCGGCGTCAGCGTAACCTTGAAGGGCCTGGCCGACGACAACATCCCGGTGAGCCAGTCGGTGGTAACGAACCCGGACGGCCAGTTCACCGTGACCCTTCCGCAGGGAACGTACAACGGCAACGCGAGCCTGAGCGCCTACGCCCCGACGACCGGTAGCTTCCTCGCGAACTCCTCGGCAGTGAGCCTGAGGATCAGCATGGTCTCCCTGGAGTCCCAGAAGTCGGTCAACACGCCGGTCTCTCAGGGGTCGACCGGGCTCCTCCTCGCCGGGGGACTCGTCGCGGCCGTCGGGGTCGCCGCGCTCCTCGGGGGCCTGTTCGCCTCGGGCGGCTCGCGCCGCCGCTCGGAGTCCAGCGCCGCGCCGCTCGCCAAGAGCCCGCCGAAGGGAGAGATCAAGAAATGAACGAAGGCCGCAAGTTCCTCGAACGCCGACCGGACGCCGTCTCGACGCTCCTGATGGGAGCGGGGCTCGGGCTGCTCGTCGTGACCCTCTTGGGCGGCGCTGCGGCCCCGGGGCACGACTCGCTGAGCGGCCCCAAGCTCAAGGTGACGGCGGCCGGGCTATCGGGCGTCACCCCCTCGGCCGCGCTGACCTCGCTCAATCTCGGGGTGGTCGCCTACCCCCATGCGATCTGCGCCTACAACTCCGGAACCTGCCCGGCGGGCACCGGCGTCTCGCGCGTGACGCTCACGGCGAACGCCGCCTCCGGCGGTGTCCTCGCCTGGCCGGCGGTCCAAGTGGCGTTCGTCGTGGAGACGGCACTCTACGACGGGGTCTACGACCCGTCGGCCGGTGAGCCCGGGACCGACCCGTGTGCCGCCTCGGGGGGCACCGGATGCGAGGAGTCGAACGGCGTTCCGTTCTTCGTCACGCACGCCCAGCAGATCGCCAATGCGATCGCCACGGCCAATCCGCACAGCGCGGTCTCCTTCGCGCTCGTCGACTACTTCTCGACGAGCAATCTCGATGACGGCGACGGCGCAGAGTACCACGTCGATCTCCCGACCTTCGTCCAGGCGTCGACGTTCGGCTCCGCGGTCAGCTCGACCTTCCAGGCCCAGGTCCTGGGCGGAGGCTTCGTCTACGGCGACTCCGACTTCTCGGACAACATGCATCACTCCTCGATGATCACGGCGCTCTACGGGACGATCATCGGCAGCGGTCTCAACTGGGGCAACCAGACCCACCACGTGATCGTCTGGATGGGCGACACGGCGCCCCGCGACCCGGCGTACGTGCAGGACTACTGCGTCTCCCCGTCGAACTACGCGAGCAGCGGAACCTGCTACAGCTCCTCCTGTGAGCCGTCGTACGTCTTCGCGGCAGGCACCAGCCCGCAGTGCGAGGGATGGGTCCACAGCCAGGACGGCAACGTGACGCACTCGATCGCCCAGCTGGCGAAGACGTCGCCGACCTGCACCGACTCGATCGGTGGGGTCTGCACCGTCGACATGATCGATCTCTGGTCGACTCCAACGGATCCCTACTCTAAGGGCTGGCCGGCCGGCCGCGCCGGCGGCGGACCGGGCGGCACGATCGTCCAGCAGAACGTCGACCGGGTGCTCCTGGCGGGATGCGACATGGCCGCCGCGACGGGCGGGACGTGGGACGGGCCTGCCTTCTTCACCTGCCCGGACGGGACGCAGGGTTCGCTCCAGTACGTCGCCCACGGCAGCGCGACCGCTCCGGCGACGAACAATCCGACGCTCTTCACCGCCTTCCGGCAGGTCGGCTTCGGGCCGATCTTGAAGACCCAGGTGGCGGCGGGTACGGGCCGTCCGCTGTTCACCTACGTGCCGTTCGGCAACATCGTGCTCGCGCCCGGTGGCCAGCTGCAGGCGACCGCCTCCTGCCAGAGGGCCGGTCTCACCTTCAAGCTGTGCGATACGATCCCCACGGTCGTCAAGGTCAACGGCATGACCTATCTCGGCTGGAACTGGAGCAAGAACGCGAGCACGAACATCATGTACGTCGGCGACTCGTGGACGGCGAGCTTCAACGTCGTCGCCACCGGTCCTCCGTTCGCCCTTGTTCCGGTGGACGCCTGCACCACCGCGGTCCGTCACGCCGGGGGTAGTTCTTCCGTGGCAGGGGGTCTCTTCACCTGGGCCACGTACGTCCCCTACACCAACAATACCGTCGTGGTGCAATCGTTCCCGCTGGGCCAGGTCCAGGTCCAGTTTACACCGACCGGCGTCCCACCGAACAATCCACCGCCGCCTCCCCCGCCTCCGCCCCCGCCGTTTGCGATCCCCTCGCCGACGCCCCTACCGGTCCCCCAGCAGATCGGCATCGGTAACAACGTCGGGGTGGCGAACGTCTCCCTGCAGGGCGTCGCCGCGGGTTTCCTGGGCGCCGGATTCATGCGGGTCGGCATCAAGAACCGACCGGTGGCGATGCGCGTCGCCGCGAAAGCCGGGTCGTTCCAGAGCAAGTTCGACAGCGGACAGACGAAGGGGCAACCCCCGCTCGGCCACTTCGAGTAGGACCAAACCACGGGTCGGGCCGGCCCGAACGGCGCCCGAGGGTGCCGCCGACGGCTCGTCCGGCCCGGCCGAGAGCCTCGCCGAGTTGGATGCACCCCGCGGCGGCGACCGCTCCGATGGGAGCGTCGTAGGGGCCATCGGCCTCACTCTCCCGTGAGGTACGGGGCGGCAGAGGTCTATGGCCTTGGACACCACCCGTGGGGTCGGGTCTGTTGGTTGATCGCGAGGTCTCGGTGCGGCTAGCGCCTCTCGGTCTCCCCCGCTCCCCTACTAGTGTACTCAGTACACGGCCGTCGACTAGGGCGGGCCGCTCCCTCTACCCTCCGCCCCTTGGTCCGGCCAATTCGCCAAGAGGATCGTGAGCGGACCGGTCGGTTCCCTCCGACGCCGTGGAGCGGCCTTCTCAAGGATCTCGCTGGGCGCTGGAGTGGCCCTGCTCGTTCTGACCGTCTTGGGTGGCTCCGCCACGCCGGGACACCTTGCGACCGTCCCCCGAGCTTCGGGGTCCTCCTCCTTCGCCGGCTCGCCCTCCTCGCTCGCTGGAGCGAGCCGTTTACTCCACCTCGGGATATCGACGAGCCCGTCCGAGATCTGTGCCAGGATGTCCGCAAGCTGCGGCGCGGGTACCGGCTTTTCCCGCGTGACTTTGACGGCGAACTCGCCATCGTCCAGCGCCCTCGCCTGGCCTTCGGTCCAGGTGGCGATCGTTCTGGAGACGACGCTCGATGACGGAGTGTATGGGGGGCTCCAAGGTTCCCTCGACCCGTGTGCGTCCACCACCGGCGTGGTCTGTGAGGAGTCGAACGGCGTCCCGTTCTTCGTCGTGCACGCCCAGCAGATCGCCA
>JAKIWY010000200.1 GCA_022749835.1 Thermoplasmata archaeon
AGCCCGACCCGCTCGGCCATCTCTGGTAATCCACCGAAACCGCGTGGTGCAGAGGAGCAGGTTCCCGGTGTATCGAATGGTGGCTGCATCCGGTGGGCGATGCCGGCTCACCGAGGTGCCCGCGACCGACCCGGACGGGTCAGCTATATCCTCGGCGTTCTGGTCCGCGCTCGGGGAGTCCATCTGAGCGATTCTGCGACCCGACGGAGGCGCCACGCGCGAATGTCTCGCCTCGGGCGGCCGAACGCCGCGCTCCTCCTCCTGGGCGTCGCGATCCTTTGGCTCGTCGTCGCACCCGCCGGAGGGCTAGGTTCCCTCAAGTTTCATGCGACCCCCACGACGGCGGCGGCCCAAGGCCGGCCGGTCGTCAGCGCGTTTCCCCACGCGATTCCCCGCACCATCCTCCCGTCCCACCACGGCGCACTCCTTCCGATCCGGACCGTAACGCTCTCCACGCTCCTGGGCGCCGCCCACTCCGGCCTCGGTCCGGCGAGGTCGAGCGCCCCCGGTTCCGCGACCCCCCTAGGGGCCGTCTTGGCGGGCCGGCCGGCGGCCGTGCATCCGACGCTCAATCAGACGAGCGTCGGCCTCCAGTTCGTGACGGAGGGGATCAACTCCGCGACCGCGGGGGGCGGCACTCCACCCGACGTCCAGCTGGCGCTCGGCCCGAAGCAGGTCGTCGAATTCGTCAACGTCTACGGCGAGGCATTCAACCGGACCGGGGCCTCCTTGGGGGCCGCTTTCTACCTCGGGACCTTCTTCGGAACCGGCTCCGACTATCTGAGCGACCCGAAGATCCTCTACGACGCGGAGTCCGGTCGCTGGTTCGCATCGATCCTGCACGTCAACTCGGCGGGGACCATCTGCTACAACATGCTGGCCGTCTCGACGAACTCGAGCGCTCTCGGTACCTGGAAGATCTACTCCCTCGCGGATCCGTCCGGTGACCTCGGCGACCAGCCGATCCTCGGGCTGAGCTCGTCGCTCATCGGCATCGCGGTGAACCAGTTCAGTAGTTCGTTCGTCGGCTCGGAGTACTTCGTCATCAACAAGACCAGCGCGATGTCCGGTGGAACGCTCCAGTTCACCACCTTCGGCCCTTCGGCGAACGACTACTCTATCCACCCGGTCGATGGCGTCACGCCCAACGCCTCGCTCTTCATGGTGGAGACCGACCAATCGAACCCCAACTTGGTCAATTTCTTCACGGTGACCGGCGTCCCGCCCGCCAACGTCTCGGTCGCGGAGAAGAACCTCTCGGTCACCACGGTCACGGCCGCGCCGGGGGCGCCCCAGCCGGGAACCAGCGACCTCATCGACACCGGCGACCAGCGGGTCCAGACGAGCGTCTATGAGTCCGGCACCATCTGGGTGGCGTTCTCGGACCAGTGCCTGCCGAACGGCGACTCAACGGACCGGGCGTGCGTGCGCCTTCTCCAGTTCAACGCGACCACCGGGGCCGTCCACCAGGACTTCGACCTGAATCGCTCGGGCTTGTACCTGTATTACCCCGCGCTCGCTCTCGATGCCGGCGGCAACCTCACCCTGGTCTACGGAGGGAGCAACTCAACCATCTACGCGAGCGTTTACGTCACCGGCCGAGCCGCCGTCGACCCGGTCGGATTCCTCGCTCGACCCGCCCGGCTCATCGCCGGCAACACGGCCCAGAGCGGCTGCGGAGGGAGCTGCCGGTTCGGAGATTACTTCGGGGCGAGCCAGTCGGCTCTCGACGCCCACGCCTGGGTCGCGGGCGAATACGTCGGGAGCGCGAGCGGCGCCTTCTGGCAGACCGCTCTCTCCCAGGTCACGATCGCCGCCGGCCCAGTCCCGCTCTCCACGAGCCTTACCACCGTCACCCCCCAGGTCGACGTCGGTCAGCTCGCCACCGTCAAGCTCACCCTCGTCAACTCGACCTGCAGCGTCTCGGGTTCCGACTACTGCAGCTACCATCTCCCGTACACGACCGGCAGCTTTGACGGCACGTGCCTCGGGACGTTCTTGGGCGGGTCCTTCGCGCTCAACTACTCGGCGGAGGGAAGCTACCCCGTCGGCTCCGGAGGCTACGTCGCCGTCTACAACGAATCCACGTGCAACGGGATCCCCATCGCGAACCTCTCGCTGACCCCGGTCACGATCACCGTCTGGGCCAAGCCTTCGGTCTCAATCGCCCTCGTTTCGGGCGGCGCCTTCGGTAACCGCATCGACTTCGGCCTCTCCTTCGTGCTGCGCGCGACCGTGACCGGGGGATTGGGACCGTTCTCTCACTCTTGGGCCGGAGCCCCGGCGGGCTGCGTCGACACCCCCGGTGGGGTCACCGTCCGTCTGCTGAACTGCACGCCCAGCGCCATCGGCAACGTTTCCGTAGCCTACCACCTCACGGACGCCGACGGTATCCACGTCAACACATCGTTCTCGGTCGAGGTCGTCGCGGCGCCAACGCTCTCGCTCAATATCACGCCAGGACTTCTCGTCGCCGGAGTCAGCACCCGGTTCAACGCCAGCGAGACCGGCGGCGTCGGCGAGATCACCTTCGTCTGGAACCACCTACCGTCCGGATGTTTCCCGGCCGACGTCCCGGTCATCGATTGCACACCCACCACCGCCGAGACCGACTCCCTCTCGGTGACCGTCAACGACTCTCTCGGGGTCACCGCAAGCGCGAGCAGCGCGGTCGACGTGCACGCCGGGCTCTCGATCTCGCTCACTGCCAACGTCGGGACCCACACCGTCGGCGTGCCGCTGCACCTCGATGCAACCGTCGGGGGAGGGGTGGCTCCGTACACGTACTCCTGGAGCGGTCTACCGCCGGCCTGCGCTGCAGGGAACGTCAGTTCTCTCGTATGCTCCCCGGGAACCGCGGGCACCTTCTCCCTCGTGGTCAACGTGACCGATTCGGAAAGGGGCCACGCCAGCGCTCAGCTCACCGTGACCGTGGTCGCGGCCCCCCCGGGAAGCTCCCCGGGGGGCTCCAGCACGGTCGTGATCGAGGTCGCCGCGGCAGGCGTGGTGGCGGTCGTCGTGGTCATCGGCTTGATGGTCGCCCTGCTCCGGCGCCGTCGGAAGTAGAGGCTCGAGCCGGCCGGTCCGCCCGCGGTTCGCTTCGGATCAGGGAAAGCCGGCCCAGAGCGCGAACGGCCTTCCTACGCCGGTCCGGTCATCCGGCGGGCGATCGGGTAGCGAAGGAT
>JAKIWY010000201.1 GCA_022749835.1 Thermoplasmata archaeon
CGCCGCGTACGTCCGGCAGTTCTCTTCGAAGGTGGTCGCCCTGCCGCCGGGTGCCCTCGTCCTCGAGCAGACGTTCTTCTATCCGACCGGTGGGGGCCAGCCGTGCGACCTCGGGCGCATCCTGACGTCGGACGGCCGCTCGTTCCCGGTCGAGGACGTCCGCAAGAGCGGGCCGTCGGTCTTCCATCGTCTCGGAAAGCCCTCGCCGCCCGGCGCCGCTCCGCTCAAGGTCGGTGAGGCCGTGGAGGGGAAGATCGATTGGCGTCGTCGCCACGCGCACATGCGCTTGCACTCCGGCCAGCACCTGTTGAGCGCTGTCGTGTTCGCCGGTTGCGGGCGACGTACCCAGCGGGCGACCTTCTCGGGAAACGGCGGACGCATCGACCTCGACGGTCCGGCGCCGTCGCCCGACGTCCTCGCCGCGGTGGTCACCCGGTTGAACGAGACGATCGCCCGGGACCTGCCGGTCCAGGTGCGCCACGTCGCGCGCTCCCAGTGGGAGGCCGAGCCGGCCGCCCGCTACGGCCTGGTCCCCCTTCCCCCCCAGGTCGACCCGGTCCGGGTCATCGATTTTCAGGGAGCCGACGTCTGCCCGTGCGGGGGGACGCACGTCCGCGCGACCGGGGAGATCGGGAGTGTTTCCGCGAAGACCGTCCCCGGCCCTTCCCCGGACGAGGGCCGTGTCGAGTTCAGCTTGGACGTGGCCGAGCCGCCCACTCCGGACGCGTGACGCCGTAGAACGCCACGTCGTGCCAGCGACCGTGGTGGAAGAGCGCCGAGGACATCGTCCCTTCGCGCCGGAACCCGAGCCCCTCTACCAGCCGGTAGGAGGCGGTGTTCTCGACATCGCAGGTCGCCCCGACGCGTTCCAGCGTTTCGGTGTGGAACAGGTGGTCCACGAGGAGCCCGACCGCCTCCTTCCCGAGCCCTTGGCCGCGGGCGCTCGGCTCGGCGATGAGGTACCAGACGTCGACGAACTCGAGGACCGGATGCGGCCGGTAGTGGCCCACGCAGCCGACCGCGAGTCGGTCCGACTTGCGTTCCAGCATGAAGCGCGGAGCCAACGAGGTCGGGTCGGAGGGCGCGCTCTCGACGCCCAGCGCGAGCTCGGTGAAGCTGTCGGAGGAGAAGCGGTCGAACGGCGCGACGAGCTCGGGGTCGGCGTACCAGCGCTGCAACCGGGAGAGGTCCTCGCGGGTCGGCGCCCGAAGCCGGAGTTGCCTTCCCTCGAGCACCGGGAGGACGCTCACGGTCGCTGGGGCGGGCTCGTGTCGATGGGGTCCGGCGGTGCGGCGCCCTCGGCGGACGGCTCGACCGGCGGTTCGGGCATCGAGGCGGCCTCCGGGAGGCTCTCGGGGTCGGCCCCTGGCGCCGGAAGATCGGTCGGCGCCTCCACGACACCCCCCTCGGCCCGTCGAAGGTCGATCGCCTTGCGATGGCCGCTCGGGGTCAGCGAGTAGACGAGCTTCGGCTCCGAGTAGCCGATGACGTACTGGACCCGACGGTAGATGGAGCGGGACATCTCGAGGGAACGCAGCGCGTTCTTGATCTCGTTGATGTCGACGTGCGCGAACGCGCGGAAGATTCCGAACTCCGTCGTCCACTGGTCGGCCTCGAAGCGGACCTGGTTGCCACGGTGGTCGAGGAGATGCATGAGGAGGGAGCGCTCGAGCTGCTGGGCCCCCACCGACTCCATCGAGCTACGACCCCCTTCTCCTACGTGATCGTGGTGATCTCGTAGTTCACGTCGAGGCCCTTCAAGCGAGTGTGCATCTCCGCGATGAGGCGGATCACCTCGTCGAGGGTCGCCTTCTCCTTCCACTTGTAGACGAAGTCGTGCATCCCCATCGACTCGTCGAACCCGAGAAGGCGCATGACCTTCATCACGGTCTGCGGGTCCGAGCCCTCGGAGTGGAACGTCATCCGAACGTAGGTACGCATGCGGCGCTCGCCCACCCGGTGGGCACACCGGCTTTAGCTCGCCTTCCCCTTAAATACAATGCTCGGCTGCGCGCCCCGCCTCGACATGCCGCCGATTGCCGACCGTGGCCCGGTGGTGGTGACCGGGGGTGCTGGAGCGATCGGCGCCCCGCTCGTCCGCTCCCTTCTCGAAGACGGCCACGAGGTTAGGGTCCTCGACAACCTCTCCTCCGGGCGGCGCGAAAGCCTGGGGAGGATGTTGGATAACTCTGGGGTCCGGCTGGAGATCGTCGACATCCGCTCGCTCGACTCGATCCGAAAGAGCTTCTCGGGGGCGAAGGCCGTCTGGCACCTCGCGGCGAACCCGGACATACGGCTCGGCACCGCTGACCCGAGGGTCGATCTCGAGCACGGCACGCTGGGGACGTTCAACGTCCTTGAAGCGGCGAGGACGAACGACGTGCCGCGCGTCCTTTTCTCCTCCTCCAGCGTCGTCTACGGCCTTCCGGAGGTGTTCCCGACTCCCGAGTCGTACGGACCTCTCCTTCCGCAGTCGCTCTACGGCGCCTCGAAGCTCGCGAGCGAGGCGATGATCAGCGCCTACGCCCACTCCTACGGTCTCGAGGGCCACATCTTCCGGTTCGCGAACATCATCGGTCCGGGGATGACGCACGGCGTCATCTACGACTTCTTCGAGAAGCTCCGGAAGGAGCCGAAGCGCCTCGAGGTCCTGGGCGACGGCCGACAATCCAAGAGCTACTTGAGGGTCGACGACTGCGTGAGCGCGATGCGCCTCGCCGAAGCGAAGTCCCGCGAACGGGTCAACGTCTTCAACCTCGGAACGACCGACCGGGTGAGCGTCCGGGAGATCGCGGAGCTGATCGTCGCCGCCCATGGGGGCCACGCCCGGATCGAGTACATGGGGGGGGAGCGCGGCTGGCCCGGGGACATCCCGCAGCAGCTGCTCGACGTGGCGAGGATCCAGGCGCTCGGGTTCCGCCCGGCGTTGAGCTCGCTCGCCGCCGTGGAATTGACGATCCGGGAGCTCGCGAGCGCCCGGCACCGCTAGGTCCGATGGCGGACCGGGGCGCCGCCCGCCCAACTTCGGGCTCGGTGACCGTCATCGTCACCGTCCTCAAGGACCCGCGGGTCGCCCGGACGATCGAGAGCCTTCTTGGCCAGACCCGCAAGCCCGAGGAGATTCTGGTCGATGACGGCGGCGGGACCGACGAGGTCGAGCGCATC
>JAKIWY010000202.1 GCA_022749835.1 Thermoplasmata archaeon
CGAGGTGCTGAAGATCCTCGGCGTCCGCGACCTCGACAAGGACTCGACGCTCTCGCTCGCGCTGCACGTGCGCAGCCAGAAGCTCGGCTGGAAGGATATCGTCAAGGTCGAGAACATGGAGCTCTCCCCGCGCAAGGTCAACGCGGTCGCCCTGATCGCACCGACCGCGACGATCTCAATTATCCGCGACTTCAAGGTCCGGGACAAGCGACCGCTCGACCTTCCGGACCGGATCGCCGGCGTGGTCCGCTGCCCGAACCCGTCGTGCATCTCCAACCAGAACGAGCCGGTCGAGAGCGAGTTCGAAGTCGCCCGCCGCCGTCCGGTCGCTCTTCGATGCGTCTACTGCGAGCGACTGGTCGAGGAGTTCCTCCCCCACCTTCTGTAGGCGACCGATCGCATGGGCACCGGGCCGCTCTTCGAGTTCGCCCTCGTGTTCGTGGTCATCGCCTCGACCGAGCTCATCGACCGGACCAACTTCGCCCTCATCGGGCTCGCCTCCCGAAACCCGCCGCTTTCGGTCTGGGCCGGTGCCGCGGCCGGCTTCGCGCTCACCACCGCGCTCTCGGTCGCCATCGGCACGAGCGTGCTCGCCGCGCTGGGCGGGCACGTCCTGTACCTCCGGCTCGGCGGCGGAGCGTTCCTCCTCGCCTACGCGGGGTACCTCGCGATCGTGCCGGAGTCCGAGCGCAAGCCCCCGTCCGGCCGGTCGGTGTGGGCGACCGCCTTCCTCGCGATCTTCCTGCTCGAGCTGGGGGACACCACGATGGTCTTCACCATCGTCTTCGTCGGGACGCTCGCCGACCCGGTCGTGGTGGGACTCGCCGCCGGTCTCGCGCTCGCCTCGGTCGCGGCGACCGCCTGCGTGATCGGCTCGCGCCTCGGTGCCCGTGTCGAGCCGAAGCGCCTCGAGCGCCTGGTCATCGTGATCCTCGCCGCGGTCGGCGTGCTGACGATCGTCTACGCCCTCTTCCCGAGCGCGTTCGCGCTGCCTTTCGGTTGAGCGAACGGCCCCTCCGGGCGGCTCAGCGGGGCAACGGTCCGCCGGAGGTCGCCGGGGACGGGTTCAAGTCCCGCATTTCGCTCAGCGTGAGCGCCCAGGTCAGCCGGATCGCTCCGGCGAGCTCTCGGGCGCGTAGCCGCTTCACGTGGTGCTGCGCCGCCTCCTCGTGGCCGGAGGCGACCTCGATCATGGCCAAACGGAGGAGCGCCTCGGCTCGCAACGACGGGACCTGATTGGCGTGGGGCCGCTCGACGATCGCTTCCCAGTAGTCCCGGGCCCGGTCGGGCTGGTCGGTCAAGGCATGCATCCGCCCCTGCAGTAGCCAGCAGCGAAGCAGAGCAAGGGACGGGGGGAGGAGGTGGAGCGTCTCGCAGATCTCGGTGGCGCGTTTCAGCGGAGCGGCCGCATGCTCTATGTCCTTCGCGTCGAGGAGAAGCTCGGCGAGCCCGAGCTGGTGGTAGAGTTCGATGACCGGTTGCCGGGAGCGTTGGGCGACCGGAATGAGCCGCTCGCGCGCGTGGCGGGCGCGCCCGAGCTCCCCATCGGCGGTGTTCAGGCGGACCTGGACCTCCTCGACGTGTTGGGCGAGGGAGTGCCGGCGGGCCTCGGAAAGCAGGATCTGAGCGGAGTCCAGGAAGCGCGCGGCCATCTCCCGCTCGTCCGGGTTTCCGCCGACCCGGGAGAGGGCGACGGCGAGCAGTGCGAGCGCCTGGGACGGGCCGTAGCCGGTCGCACGGGCCAGGCGGGCCGCACGATGGGCTTCCACGCGGGATTTGTCCGATCGCCCCCGGTCGACCTCGAACTCGGCGATCACCGACTGGAAGAGGATCTCCCCGGTCGCCGCACCGGCGTCGTGGCAGCGGTCGGCGATCTCGACGAGGGCCGTCATCAGGGACGGCCGCGGGCCGACGGCCGACAGCGCCGGGACCATCGGTTCAATCCACTCCTCGAGGGTCTCGCGGCCCACCTTGGCGTTGAGGGCGAGGGTGACGCCCTCGTGGAGCTCCCGCTCCCCCTCCGAAGGGCGGCCGGAGTAGAGAAGCGTGCGCGCGTGAAGGATCCTGAGCTCGGCGTCGGCAAGCGCGCGGGCCGCCGGGGGTAGGGAAGGCACGCAGCGGATCGCCTTCTCAAGAAGCTCCTCCGCCGAATCGAACGCCATCAGCCGCTCGGTAAGCTCCGCCGTCTCGAGCAGGTACCTCAGGGCGACCGGACCCGCCTCCCCGAGCAGGTAGTGCTCGGCGAGCTCGCGCCGACGCTCAAGGCTCGGTTCCGGGCTAAGCGCGGCCAGGGCATCGGCAATGTCGCGGTGCATCTCCTTGCGCTGCTTATCCGTGAACAGCTCGGGGAGAAGCGGAAGCCAGACCTGGTGGGGGATCGTCACCTTGTCCATCTGGACCTTGAGCAGCCCGGCTTCGGTGACGGGGGCCAGCGCATCGGCGAGCTGGCTCCAGGATAGCCGAGTGACCCGGCTCAAGCTGACCTCGCTCAGGACCCCGCCCATCAGGGCGGCGTAGCCGAGCACCCGTTGGCTCTCGGGGGGGAGCGTCTCGAAGGTCGTCTTGATCCGGTGGGCCTCCCGGGGGTCGGGCTTCGACTGGTCGAATCGGACCCAGTCGACGTCGCCCCGGCCGAGGAGGCGCTCCTCCCAGGCGCCGAAGACGGGCAAGGAGATGTCGAGCACATAGATGAGGACGAGCGGGACGAGCCGCGCCCGTTCGGAGAGATACAGTAGGACGTCCCGGCTGTCGAAGTCGAGCAGGGAGGCGTCCTCGACCAGGATCGCCACCGGGTGCGGCTGGGCGGCGCGGAACTCGGCCGTGAGCTCCGCCCAGTACTCCGCCGGGTTCACCTCTTGGGCGCCCCGGCGTCGGGCCGAGTAGGTGACTCCCATGAACGTCATGCGCTGAGGGGCGCCGCGACCCCGGCGGCTCGGCAGGTTGTCGTCCTGGGCGTAGGCGATCCCGGCGATCGGGACCTGGACGGGGGCCTCCGGCTCCTCCGTGGGTTCCGGAGGCGCAGCGCCCGGCGACTCCTTCGATCCCGGCTCGCCGAATCCGGGAACGCTCGGGGAGAGGCCGGCGAGCCCCGAGTATGGGGTCGACCGGTCCCGGTAGCTCCCCCTCAGGGTGACGATCCGAGCCCCGC
>JAKIWY010000203.1 GCA_022749835.1 Thermoplasmata archaeon
ACTACGAGACCCTTCTTCTCGATGTGCTCAAGGGCGACGCCACGCTGTTCGTCCGCTCGGACGAGGTCGAGGCGTCCTGGCGACTGTACGACGGCTTGTTGAAGAACCGACCGACTCTCTGCTCTTATCCCGCCGGCAGCTGGGGACCGCGCGAGGCGGACGACCTGATCGGCGGACCGGAGGACCGATGGGCCGAAGGCTGAACCCCGAGACGCTGATCCGACGCGAGCCGGCCTCGCTGATCCGCGAGCTCGCAGGGCGGATCGCCCTGCGGGCCGAAGCGGCGGTCCGGGACCACGGTGCCTTCTACCTGACGCTCTCCGGCGGCGAAAGCCCGCGGCCGCTCTACGAGGCGCTCGCCCACCAGAGCGAGCCGAAGGTCCCCTGGGGCCAGGTCGACGTCTTCTGGAACGACGAGCGGATGGTGCCACCGGGGCACCCGGAGAGCAACTTCGGGCTCGCGGAAAAGACACTTCTCTCCCGCGTTCCGCTCGCCCGCGGCCACATCCATCGGATCCTGGGGGAGTCGGCCGAGCCGATGGACGCGGCGCTCGCCTACGAGCACGAGCTGCATGATCACTTTCCGGCGGACAAGTTCGGCGAGGTCCCGACGACGTTCGACCTGCTGCTCCTAGGCATCGGTCCGGACGGCCACACCGCCTCTCTGTTTCCGGGCGACTCCGGATCGATCGAGACCGGCCGATGGGTGACCCCGGTCCCCGTCGCCGGGGAGGCCCCGTTCGTGCCCCGCGTGAGCCTCACGATCTCCGCGTTCAACCGGGCCCGCGCCGCCTACTTCCTCGTCACCGGCGCCGCGAAGTCGGGGATCGTCCGGCGGGTCGTCGAGGAGCACGGAAGCGCCACGGCAGCGCTCCCGGCGGCGCGCGTAGAACCGCTCGGGGAGCTCGTCTACTTCCTCGACGGCCCCGCGGCCTCGGAGCTGCCGAAAAGCTCCGGCGCGAACTAGCCCCGGGCCCTACTCCGGCCGTCTTTTCTCCGTGGCGGCCCGCTCCGTCGTGCGCAGACCAGGAACGACGCGCCGACGCCCAGGCACTCGGGGAGACGGCCGCAACGCTCCTCCACGTCCAGCAGGTTCGCCCAGGCGACGCGGTCCCGATGGAGCCTCTTGAGCAGCGCTGCCTGGTTCCCCAGAAGGGGGCCGACCGACATGCGATCGTTGACCGTGAATCCGGCCTGCGCGAGTCGTCGGGAGAGGTCGTCGGGCCGCCAGAACCCGAACTCCCACGGGGCGCCGTGCTCCGGGTCGTGCGGTTGCCACCCCTCTTCGAAGATCCGGTGGAGGTGGTACTCGCGGGGCGCCCTCAACAGGACTCGCGCGGATCTCGGGAAGAGCGGGAAGAGCTCTCCGATCACGCCCGACGGGCTCACGCCTTCCAGCAGCAGGATGCCCCCGGGGCGCAGGACCCTTCGGGCGCCCTCGAGAAGTTCGCTCACGTCCCGACCGAAGAAACCGAAGAGTCCGACGAGGACGATCGTACCGGCCGAACGGTCCCGCATCGGCCGGAGGCCCTCCGCCGCCGCCTGGAGGTAGCCCATCGGCCGGACCGCGCCGCGTCCGCGCCGTTCGAGCCCCTGTCGCGCCGCCTTGAGCATCGGCCTCGACAGATCGTAGAGGATGGTGGGCCGTCCGGCAGCGAGGATGGTTCTGCTGAACCGACCCGTCCCCGGCCCGATCTCCAGGATGGGACCGCGGCCCTTGGCGAGGTGGAGCGCGAGAAACCGCTCGACGAGTGTGCCGCGAAGTTCGCGATGAGGATCCCCGCGCAATCGCTCGCGCTCGCGCCGGACGTGGGCATCGAACGTCCGGCGGAGGTGCTTGCGGCGTTCCGCCGGAGGGGAAGGGGTGTAGTGCTTCGGGGTGCGGGAGGAAGCTCGGGAGGGGCGCATGGGCTACAACAACCGATACTCGCGCTTTCGGGAGTCGTGCAGCGAGACGGTCTCCTGGACGATCCCCTGGACGCGCAACGCGTCAAGCGCGCTCTGCACGGTCCGCCGGGGAAGGCGGGAGAGCCGGACCAGCTCGGACTGGTCGAGGCCGCCGTGGCTCTCGAGCAGGAAGTAGAGGAACTTCGTCGCGGGAGGGCCCTTTACGGTGCGCGTGGAATGGAGCGTGCCGAAGGTGTCCCCCCGGAGGCCGAGCCGTTGCGAGGCGAGGGAGGCGACGTTCGAGAGCGGCACGTTGCCCAAATTCGCCTGGACCCCGAGCTCCTTCAGCAGCCCGACCTGCTGGGATTCGAGCGGCGCGCCGAAGATCAGGTCCTCGGAGGAGTGCGCGGCGACGATCGAATGCACCCAATCCCACTTGATCCCGCCCTCGTGGTCGTAGATCCCGACCCCCCGGCCGGACTCCCGACTTTCGAGGATCACCTTGCGCGGTTTGAGCGCGAGCGCCCGTCCGACCTGGTCGACGGTCTCTCGCAGAGAGAGTTGGTTCTGCGGGTTCTTCTTGCCGACCTCGATGAACACGTCCAGGCCCGAGGCGCGCGCCTCCACGGCGAGCCGTTCGAGCTCTTCTGGAGAGATCGGGAGGATGCCGTCCGACAGTTCCACGAGGTCGAACCCGATCTCGCGCGCTTCCATGATGAGCCGGCGGCTTTTCCCTCGGGAGAAGGCGTACTCGAGCAGGGTCCCGCTCGTGGCGACCTCGACGCCGAGCTCGTGGTAGGCGCGCACCCGGCGGCGCACCTCGTCACGCGAGAACAGGAGGGGAAGGCCCCAACCGAGCTCGACATAATCGATGTACGGGGCGAGCGGACGAACTTCCTCAAGGGAGAGTCCGTGGAAACCGTCGAGGACGTGCGTGATGCCGGCGTCGCGTGGACGGGTCGGATTGGGCGCCTTCAGGGGGAAGAACGCCTCGTTCGACTCCCGAGGGCTCACCGAACTCATCGGTACTCCATGTATCTGAAGGAGAAAGGCGCCGTTCCTGTATATGTTTCGATTCAGCCTGGGTCGTTTGACTTCCTCGGACCCGCCGGGTCCGGGGCATCCCGGTGCCCCGCTCCGTCACGTTAGGCGGCGGTCCCCGGCCCGTCCGCGTCCATCCGCAAGGCAGGCGTTCAAGGGGTTCCCGGGGAGCAGAAGAGAGGCGCAAATTCG
>JAKIWY010000204.1 GCA_022749835.1 Thermoplasmata archaeon
CTTGAGCCTCAGCTGGAAGCGCTCGTAGCTCTCCGCCACATTGTCGGAGAGGCCGAGGTCCATCCCGGCCTCGTAGTAGGAGATCTTGAGCCGGGAAGCGAGCTTGCGTCGCAGGGTGACCTGCACCGGGACCTGGAAGTAGAAGGTCCGGTCCGGCCGGGGGGCGAAGCTGTAGAGGTTGCGGACCCACGGCGGGGCGCAGCCGCGCGCGGCGTCGCGCACGAAGGCGGTGTAAGCGTAGCGGTCGCAGATGACCAGGTAACCGGCGCGCAACGGCGGAAGGATGTCCCGCTCGAAGCGGTCCGCGAAATCCGTGGCGTGCAGTAGCGAGAACGTGGTCGGGGTGAGCAGGCCCTTCTTCTTGCCGCGGCGGATCGTCTCCGCGACGAGCTCTGAAGAGTTCCACTCCGTCGAGAAGACCCGATACCCCCTCGAGGAGAGCCACTTTCCGAGGAGCTGGGCTTGCGTCGACTTTCCGCTCCCATCGAGCCCTTCGAACACCAGGAGCCGGCCGGGGTAGCCGTGCGACGGGGAGGGGGTCTCAGGAATCACGGAGCTTCACCTCGACCCCGAGCTCCCGCTCGAGCGGCTTGCGGACCTTCTCCAACGAGCGGGGCGAGAGCGAAGCTTCGACGCTCGCCCCGAAGGAGACCGACAGCACCTGCCCGTCCCCCCCCAGGGAGAATCGGGGCTCCGCGCGATATAATGTCTCCGCCGAGAAGAGGAGGACCCCGAGCCGTTTGGCGACCTCGAGATCCGACGGCCGGACGATCGGGAGGAACTCCTTTCGCCACGCGGAGCGGGGTTCGTCGCCCTCGTGAACGTACGCGGTCATCGAGGCGAGCAGCGTGCCGCGGTGCTCGAGTCCCCAGATCGGAAGGTTGCGGATGAGGTAGGAGGAATGCCGCGCGTGCCGCCACAGGTCGACCGACGCCCCCGAGCCGTGCATCCAGGAAGCGACCTTGAGCGCCAGACGCTCCTCGTCACCCCACTTTTCGCGTTCCCTGAACAGCTCGAAGAGCGAGCCCGAGACCCGCTCGATCGCCTCGCCCTCAGCGACCCCGAAGGAGAGGAGCTCGGCGGCCGAGGCGAACGAGCGATGCGCGAGCTCCTGCGCCGGCGCGGGGAGCTTGGCGCCGACCGCCTCGAGGGCGATCCCCTCACGGATCCCGGCCCCGCTCACCGTGATCTGCTCGGCGCCGGCCGAGCGGAGAAGCTCTTTGAGGACGACCAGTCCCGCGACCACGACATCGGCACGGTCGCCCCCGATGCCGGGGACCAGCTTGCGCTTGGCGACCGGGAGATCCATCAGGAGCTCGGAGAGCGCCTCCAGGTCGTGGTCGCGGAACGGATAGCCATGGACCCGGGGGATCGGGTAGTCTCTCAGGTCGACAGCGACCCTTGCCAGGCTGCGCACCGTCCCGCCGACCCCGTTGAGCCCGTACGATTTTCGGCCGAACGCCTCGAGCGCCGCTCCAATCTGGGCCCGGACGTGCTCCTCGAGCGCCTCGATCTCGCGACCCTTGGGCGGGTCGTGCTCGAGAAACCGTTCCGTCAGCCGGAGCACCCCGAGGGGCAAGCTGACCGAATTCTGGAGGTGGCCCTTTCGGACCTCGGCGAGTTGGAGGGAGCCGCCTCCCAGGTCAAAGACGATGTCGTCGTCGAGTGCGCGGGTGCTCGCGACCCCCAGGTAGGCGTACCGTGCCTCGTCGACCCCCGAGATGACCCGGAGGGTGATGCCGGTCTCACGCGCCGCCCGGGCGACAAAATCGGGGCCGTTCGGCGCGTCACGCACCGCGCTCGTCGCGACCGCGAGCGTGCGGGGGTTACCGAGCGATCTCAAGGTGACCGCGAATCGTTTCAGGGCGGCCAAGCCCCGTGCGGCGGCCTCGGGGTGGAGGTTCCCCTCCGCGTCGACGTCGTGGCCGAGGCGAGGAGCCTCCTTGCGCTCCAGGGACGCCTTGAGCGAGCCCTCGGCGGAAGCGAGGTAGAGTACGAGGCGCGCCGTGTTGGACCCGACGTCCAGCACGGCGACCGGCCGTTCGCCCACGGAGATCTTCTCTTCTGCGGGGCGGGCCAAGGTCAGGGCGCGGGAGCGGTCCACGCAGGAGCCGGACTCTCTCGGGGCTTAATACGCCTGAGGACGAACAACTCGTGCGTCGCTCGCGGGGCGACCGGAGAGGGCGCCGTCGCACCGGTGAGCCCAAGAGGGACGGAGCCGTCCTGGGCCGGTGGGACGGTCATAGGCCGATGCGGGCACGCAGGAGTTCGAGGCGGACGACGAGGGTGACGGGGGAGGCCCCCACCTCGGCGGCGCGCCGGTCCTCCCCGAGGGAGATCGCGACGGCGATCCAACTTCGGGAGAAGCTCGCGCAGCGTGTGGCCGCGGTCGCCACCCGACTCGATGCCGTGGGCGGCTCGGGGAGCCCCTCTCCGGAGAATCTGCATCGATTCCACCGCGACCTTCGCAAGCTGCGTACCGAGCTTCGCCCGTTTCGGCGTGCGCTGACCGCGGGCGCCCGCGAGCGGGCTAGCCACCTCGACCGCCGGCTGGCCCGACTCTCGCAGGTAGTCGGAGAGGTCCGCGATTTCGACGTGCGGCTCTCCCTCCTGAAAGCGACTCCGCTTCGGGGCGTGCCGGACGAGGCACGCGATGAGGTCCAGGAGGCCGAGGCGAGATTGCGCGAAGACGCCCGGACCGGCCGGGAGTTGCTGCGCGCTTACGCGCGGACGGAAATGGAGTCCGGTCTCGTCCACGGGATGAGCGAGCTCGTCGCACCGGGCGCCGAACTTAGGCACTTGGCGAGGGCGTCGCGGGCGATCGACCGTGCGCTCTCAAGGTCGAGCGAGCGGGCAGAGCGGGCGCTGGTCCGCTCACGGCGCCGCGCTTCGCCCGGCCGATTGCATTCCCTTCGGGTGGCGATCCGGCGAGCCCGGTATCTGACGGACCTGTCGAACGCCGTACGCCCAGAGAAGGCCCGGGGCTTCCCGGTCACCCTCGTCCACCTGCAGGGGGAGCTCGGCCGGCTCCACGACCTCGACGTGCTCTCGGATTACCTCGAACAGCTCGGCACCGGGGGCGACTGGGCAGCTTCGCGTGATGCTCCTCCAAGGGTCC
>JAKIWY010000205.1 GCA_022749835.1 Thermoplasmata archaeon
ATGAGGGTGGGCCGGCCGGTGAATGATGGGAGGTGAACTTTGGACCGCACTCTGAGACGAGTAAGCCGAACGGCCAGAAAGGTGAGTAGTTACGGCACATTTAGATAGACGGCACCCTCATGGCGGAGGGCCCATCACCTCGGGCCAGGCGAATGGGGAACGGAAAGAAGGCCTATCCAGTAGCCGGTTTCGCGTTGGGGGCGGCGATGCTCGCCGTCGCCATCGCCGCGGCGCTGGCCCCGAACGCCGGCAGCGTCTCGGCGCAGACGAGCTGCCAGTACGGGGTCTGCACGAACTCCTCCAACGCGACCCAAGGCTGGGAGATCGCGTTGATCGCCCTGATCGTTGTCGCAGCGATCATCCTTGCACTACTCTACTTGCGCCGCCGTCCCGGCGGACAAGCGTCCTCCCCGCCGCCCGAACCCGAACTAGGTTCCCCCCTCGCTCCCTCGTCTCTCTCGTCCCCCTCCCCAGGGGCCTCCCCCACCACGTCCACCGCCCCCACCACGCCGGCGGTGACCACGCCCCCGGCATCCCCCCCGCCCACCTCGGGCGCCACGGCGGCCGCGGGGACGGCGGGAGCCTCAGGGGCGGTGGCCGCAGGAGCATTGGCTGAGGGGACTGCCGCCTATATCGAGGCGCCCGAGGACGTGGAAAGCCCGCCCGTCCCGGCCCCGGCGGTCGCCGCGGTGGCTCCTGCGGCCTTGGGCGGGGAGGAGGACATCGATTCCCTGATGGCGGAGCTCGACAAGATCAGCGGGGACATCCTGAAGCGTGGACCGCCGAAGAAGCCCGAGGACAAGGAAGGCTCGGAGAGCGGCGACCGCTCGTAGTTCCGGCCGGTCTCCGGGCGGCGCTCTTGAGTCCAAGGGCGTAAGCGCGCCCTTAAGAGTCCCACCGGGGTTTATTCCCCTACGGAGGTGGCCAGCATGTCCGAGCCCAAGGAGAACCCGATCCTGCGCGAGCTCGCCCAGGCGATCGAGCGCTCCAAGGTCCCCGTGCGAGAGATCGAGGTCGGGATCCCCCTCTCCATCGCCCTCGGCCAAAGCCGACCCGCGGTCTCCTGCGGCGGCTGCACGACCCCGCTCGAGTTCATGGGAATCCCCGCTCGGACCAATACACGGTTGCGCGAGCCGTTCCGCCTGATCCTCTCCGAGACCGCGAGCGCCTGAACCGGAAATCCTAGGGGCGCTGGCAGAGGATGGTCAGTATCCCCATCATCGAGACGGTCGTCTCGTTGATCATGACGGTGATGACGGTCGGCGGTCTCGCCGGCCTCATCCTTCTCATGTCGGTCGAAAGCTTCGGGATCCCCCCACTCCCGAGCGAGATCATCCTGCCGTTCGCCGGCTTCATGATCGCCTCCGGGACGCTGAGTTGGCCGGGGGCCGTCATCGCCGCGATGCTGGGGGGCCTGATCGGCTCCTACGCGGCCTACGGCGTCGGCCGCTGGGGCCGCACCGACGTCCTCGAGAAGAGCTCCGGGTTCCTGCGCCTCGACCCAAAGCATCTCGCGCAGATGGACGCCTTCTTCCGGCGCCGCGGGGAATCCACGGTGCTCGTCTCGCGACTGATCCCGGTCATCCGCAGCTACATCAGCTACCCGGCCGGAAGCGCCCGGATGGAACCCGTGCGCTTCGGGGTGTTCACGGCGATCGGGGCGTTCCCGTTCACGATGGCCCTGCTCTACGCCGGTTTTGTCCTCCAGGGCCGATGGGCCGACATCGTCCCCTACTTCCGCATCGCGGACTACTTCGCGCTCGTCCTGATCGTCCTCGGGCTCGGGTACATCGCGCTTCGCTGGCGCGGTCTGCTTGCGCCCGGCTTCCCTCCGAAGCTGATCCCCCGCTCCTCCCCGAGGCCGCCGGACACCCCCCCGAACCCCTGACGCAGCCGGATCCTCCCAGCCCCCGCTAGGCCGGTGGGGGATCTCCCCCTCAACCCGGCCGAGCGCCCGCGTACTCAGGACGGACGACGCGGCCGAGGTGCGTGCCGGTCGTCTCCCCGTTCTCGACGATCCGCCGGCCGTCCAGGTAGTGTTCGGTAGGAAAGATCGCCTCCATCGATTCGAACGGGCTCCACCCGCACGGCGAGGCGAGCTCGCGGGCCCGGACCGGCCGACGAGCTCGGAAATCGACGACGATGAGATTGCCCCGCCAGCCGGGGGCGATCCGGCCGTGCGCCGCCCCGAGCCAGCTCGCTGGGCGTTCGCAGGCCGCGGCGAGCAGGACGGGAAGCGTCAGCTCTCCGGCCCGGACCTTGGCGAGCATGAGCGGGAGCATCGTCTCGACCCCGGGAACCCCGCTCGGTGCCAAAGGAAACGGGCGCTCCTTCTCATCGAGCGGATGGGGGGCGTGGTCGCTCGCGAGGATCGGCACCTTTCCCTCGCGAAAGCGCTCCCAGAGGGCGGAGCGCACCGCCTCGGCCCGCAGCGGCGGATTGACTTTGAATCGGGCGTTCTGGTTTTGCCGAGCCGAGAGCAGGAGGTGGTGGGGAGACGCCTCGAAGGAGTGGCCGGCGTCGTGGAGCCGGTCGACGGTCGCTGGCATCGTTACGTGGGCGACGTTAAGTCGGAGCGCAGGGGGGGCCGGGAGCAGCCGGTCGATGGCGCGAAGTTCGCTCTCCCCAGGCCTCGCCGAATCCCACTCGGGGGTGGTGCGCGGCACCAAGTGGGCGGGGAAGAGCTTCGGGTCCTCGGCGTGGACGGAGAGCGAGAGTCCGCTGTCCGCCACGGAAGCGAGGAGGCCCCCGAGAGGCTCGGTCTCCGGCGGGGGCTCGATACCGGTCGTCGGCGACAGGTAGAGCTTGAAGCCGGCGGCCCGGCGGGCGAGCGAGGCGACGTGCCTAGTGTCCTCGAGCGCGGCGAACAGGCTCACATCGATTGCGATGCGGCCTTTGGCCCTCGCCGCCTTCTCCTCGAGATGGTCGAGCCGGGTCACCGGGGGGACGGTGTTCGGCATGTCGGCCACGAGGGCGACGCCCCCGCGGGCCGCCCCCGCAGTGCCGGTGACGAACGACTCGGTCGAGGGAGACTCACCGGGGTCGCGGAAGTGCACGTGGAGGTCGGTGGCGGAGGGGAGGATCAC
>JAKIWY010000206.1 GCA_022749835.1 Thermoplasmata archaeon
ATGTCGAACCGCCGCCACCTTAGCTTCCGGCTGAACGGCCACCCGGTCGATTCGTCGGCGAGCGACGAGCGGATCCTCCTCGACCTGCTGCGCGAGGACCTCCATCTCACCGGCACCAAGCGGGGCTGCGACCTCGGTACCTGCGGATGCTGCACGGTCCTCCTGGACGGGCGGCCGACGCTCTCCTGCCTGACCCTGGCCCGCCTGGCGGAGGGCCATGACGTCACCACGATCGAGGGGGTGACGCCGGTCGAGGGCCTCAACCCGGTCCAGCGGGCGTTCGTCGACTACGGCGCGACGCAGTGCGGCTTCTGCACGCCCGGCTTCATCGTGACCGCCTGCGCGCTCCTCAAGGAGCATCCGCATCCCAGCCGCACCCAGGTCGAGCGGGCCGTGAGCGGCAACCTGTGCCGCTGCACCGGCTACAACAAGATCATCGAGGCAATCCTCGCCGCTTCGGGGGCGCCGACGTGACCGGAGCTCCGAGCCCGGCCGAACCCCTTCGTCTATTGGGGGGCCGGATCCCGTACATCGAAGGTCCGCTCAAGGTCACCGGTCGCGCGGAGTACACGGACGACATCAAGCGCTCCGGGATGCTCGTGGGAAAGCTCCTGCGAAGTCCGTACGCCCACGCCCGGCTGCGCTCGATCGACGTGGCGGCGGCTCGGGCGATGCCCGGGGTCTTCGCGGTCCTCACCGGGGAGAAGTATCCGACCGCCTTCGGCGTCCTCCCCATCACGCACGATGAGACGGCGATCGCCGTGGACAAGGCGCGCTACAACGGCGACATCGTCGCGGCGGTGGCGGCGACGGATGAGCTCACGGCGGAGAGAGCCCTGGAGGCGATCCGTGTCGACTACGAGCCGCTTCCCGAGTACTTCGACCCGAAAGTGTCGCTCGAGGCCGTCGCGAGCCCCATCCACGCGCGGGGCCTCAACGGGACGAACATCCAGAAGGAGGTCGTCCAGCATTTCGGGGACGTCGACGCGGCGTTCGCGAGCGCGCATGCGACCGTCCGGGTCCGCGGCAGCTTCGCCGGCGTGACCCACGCGTTCACCGAGCCGCTGGTGACGATCGCCGAGGCGACGCCGGACGGCCGGCTCACCGTGACGAGCGCGACCCAGGTGCCGCACTACCTGCACCGCTCGCTCTCGGAAGTGCTCGGAATGCCGATGCACCGGATCCGGGTCGTCAAGCCCGAGGTCGGCGGTGGCTTCGGCGGAAAGTCCGACCCCCTTCCCCACGAGATCGTCTGCGCCGCGCTCGCCATCGAGAGCGGGCGGCCGGTCAAGATCCTCTTCGACCGCGACGAGGTGTTCCTGACGAACCACGGGCGCCACCCGACGCAGAACGACCTCAGGATCGCCGTGGACGCTGAGGGGAAGATCCTCGCCTACGACCTCTCCGCCGTCATCGACGGCGGCGCCTGGAGCTCGTTCGGCACCGTGACGACGTACTACAACGGGGTCCTTGCGATGGGGCCGTACCGGGTGCCCAACTTCCGCTACCACGGCCGTCGGGTCTACACCAACCGGCCGCCGAGCGGCGCGATGCGGGCCCACGGCGGGACGAACGTCCGCTACGCCGTGGAGGTCGGGTTGGACGAGCTCGCCGAGCGCCTTTCGATCGACCCGTTCGAGATGCGCCGTCGTAACGCGCTTCCGCCGAACTCGATGACGGTCAACGAGTTCCGGATCACGTCGACCTCCCTTCTGAAATGCCTCGCGGCCGCCCAGGAGCGCAGCGGGTGGGCATCGAAGTTCCGCACCCTCCCCTTCGGACAGGGCGTCGGGCTCGGCTGCGGATTCTACATCTCGGGCTCCAACAGCCCGATCCACTTCACGCCGAAGATGCCGCAGTCCACCGTCCACCTGAAGGTCGACATGGACGGCGGCATCGCCGTCCACTCGATGCAGGCCGACATCGGCCAGGGCTCCAACACGCTGCTCGCCGCGATCGTCGCCGAGGTGCTCGGGGTCGAGCTGGGCCGGGTGCACGTCCAGCGCGTCGACTCGGATATCTCGCCGATCGATCTCGGCAGCTACTCGAGCCGGGTGACGTTCATGATGGGCAACGCCGCCCGCCGAGCCGCGGAGGAGCTCAAGGGAAAGCTGGTGCACGCCGCCTCCGAGCTGACGGGGTACCCGACGGAGCAGATCCGAGTCGCGCTCGAACGCTTCGAGGTCGTCCATCACGCCGGCGTCGGGGTGAGCTATCTCGAAGCGCTCCACAAGGCGATGGAGCGGTCGGGGGCGCTCACGGCGACCGGGGCGTACTCCTCCCCCCCGATGGGCGGGAAGTTCAAAGGCGCGCGGGCGGGGACCGCCCCGGCGTACTCCTTCGCGGCCTACGTCGCCCAGGCCGAGGTCGACGCAGAGACCGGGTTCTACCGGGTGCGCAAGGTCTGGGCCGCCTTCGATTGCGGCCGCCCGCTCAATCGGCTCGCGGTCGAGGGACAGATCGAGGGTTCGGTGCACATGGGTCTCGGCCAGTTCATGGGCGAGAGCATGAACTACCGGGGGGGCCGTATGCTCAACCCGTCGCTCCTCGAGTACAAGATCCCGATGCCCGAGCAGATGCCCGAGGTCGAGTGCCTCCTGGTCGGGGACGACGACCCGGAGGGTCCGTTCGGGGCGAAGGAGGCGGGGGAGGGTCCCCTGGTCGCGACCTTGCCGGCGATCGGCAATGCGCTCTACGACGCCATCGGCGTGCGCTTCCACGACCTTCCCGTGACACCGGACAAGGTCGTCCGGGGGATCGAGCGGCGCCGCTCGGAAGGTCGCGCCTGGAAGGGGGCGTAACGGAATGCACCTCGACGCCTTCGAGCTTCACCGGCCCTCGAGCGTGGAGGAGACGCTCGAGCTCGCCGGTCGCCTTTCGGGCCAGTTCGACTACCTCGCCGGCGGGACCGACCTCCTGCCGAACTACAAGATGCACCTCAACCTGCGCGCGCATCTCATCTCGCTCGAGGGGGTCGGCGAGCTCACGGAGCGCTCGCTCGAGCGCGTGGGGGCGATGACCAGACTGGCGGACCTCGAGCGGGACTTGGGATTCGTCCGGGCGTACCCGGGGGTCGGCGACGCGC
>JAKIWY010000207.1 GCA_022749835.1 Thermoplasmata archaeon
GAAGAACGTCGTCGGTCGTTGCTTGGTGAAGTCGACGAACTGGTCCGGAAGCACGAAGTCTCCGGGACGCAGCTCCTCCTTGAGAGAGCCGACCGAGTTGACGGCCACGATCGCTTCGGCCCCGAGGGAGCGCAGCGCCTCGATGTTCGCTCGGTAGTTGACCCGGTGCGGAGGGATCGTGTGACCCGGACCGTGGCGCGCCAAGAGTAGGACCCGCAGCGACCCGAGCTTCCCCTCCTCGATCGGTCCGGACGGCGCGCCGAACGCGGTCGTCGTCTTGTGGCTCGTGACCGCGCCGCCCTCGAACAGGCGCTCCATCCCCGAGCCGCCGATCACGCCGATGGTGGAACGGCGGGCGCTCACCGTTCCTCCGCGGAGGTCGAACGCCCTGGGATGCGGGCCCGCTCGAGGACCCGGGCCATCGTGACCTCCCCGCGGGTCCGCTCGAGAAGGGAGCGGGCCGTGTCCTGCTTGGGCTTGAGGGCGACGATCGCCCGCGTCGTGTCGAACCGCATCAGCGAATGGTAGAGGCGCTCCATGAGCGCGAGGTATCCCTCCGCCCGCTCGAGATCCCCGGAGGAGAGCCGGGTGAGGGCGAGGCGTCGTACCTCCCCCACCAGGTCGCCGAGCCCCTGGAGGTACGGCTCGGATTCGACCTCGAGCTCGCGCGGCCCCGGGAGAGGCTCTCCCCGGACCACCGCCCCGAGAAGCAGTGCTTCGACGCTCTCCTGCACCGCGTCGTGGGCGATCGAATCCTCGCCCCGGGCCTCCGAGCGAAGCGATTGGGAGAGGGCGGAGAGTTCGCGGGCGACCTCGGCAAGGCCGGAGCTGACGTCCGCCCCCTCGTGGAGCCGGGTCATCGTCCCTTGGGCGAGGCGACGGAGCCGGCGGGCCCTCTGGAACAGCTCATCCCGGGTGATCTCCCTCTGGCGGAGATGGGCGTCAATCCCCTGGAGGGCTTCTTCGGAGACGGCGACGCGCTCGAGCCGGGAGCTCTCAGCGGAACGGGGTGAACCGGACGTCATCGTCCCCTCCGTCGAGCAGACCCAGGCGGACGCCCGCGTCGAGCCATCCGTGGGCGTAGCTGGCCGCCGCCAACGCGCGCTCCCGGTCGCCCTTGTCGCGGAAGTGCTCCGCGTCGGATAGGTAGGCGCGGGCCATCGCGAGGAAATCCTCCGACGCCCCGACGAGGAACGAGCGCGCCGGTGGAGCGGGGCGGACCCGCTGGAGCGCTTCGTGGGTGAGCGCGAGGTACTTTTCGAGGAGCGGCGGGGCGTCCACGTTCCACCGGGGCCGGCGAGATGCGGGCCCGATATAACGCGGGGGGAACCCGGGGTTCGCCGGAGCGTTCAGCCCTTCGGGACCTTCTCCCAGTCCTTGAGGAATCGGGCGAGTCCGATGTCGGTGAGCGGGTGCTGGGGGAGCTTCTCCATCACGGCGAAGGGCATCGTGCAGATGTCGGCCCCCAGGCGCGCCGCATCGAGCACGTGGATCGGATGCCGGACGCTCGCGACCAGGATCTGCGTGGGGAAGTGGTAGTTCCGGTAGATCGTCACGATATCCTCGATGAGCTCCATCCCGTCCTGGCCCTGGTCGTCCAGCCGGCCGATGAACGGGCTCACGTAGGCGGCTCCGACCTTCGCGGCGAGGAGCGCCTGGTTGGCGGAGAACACGAGCGTGACGTTCACCCGGGTGCCTTCCCCCGCGAGCGTCTTGGTCGCCTTGAGCCCCTCGGGCGTCATCGGGCATTTCACGTAGATCGACGGGTGCAGGCCCCGGAGGTGCCGTCCCTCGGAGACCATCCCCTCCGCGGTCGTGGAGACGACCTCCGCGGAGACCGACGGGACGCCGAGCTTGCAGATCTCGAGGATGACGTCCTCGAACTTGCGGCCGGATTTCGCCACGAGCGACGGGTTGGTCGTGACGCCGTCCAGGATCCCCATCGCCCACATCTTGCGGATCTCCTCGAACTCCGCGGTGTCGAGAAACAGCTTCATCGTCCTGCCTCGGGATGTCCGAACCGCTGGCCCTACTGAACCTTTCCCTTCATCCGGAGGAGCTCCCACGCTTCCTCGAGGAGCCGCTCCCGGGTGAGCCACGGCTCGCCGGAGGCTCCCGTGGCTCCCGACGGCTCGAGGTCCGGGGCGCCGAGACGCCGCACCGGAACCGGCTGGCTCTCCGAGGTGGTCGACGCGACCAACGCGCCGATCCCCGCGACCGCGTTCTGGGGTTCGACCGTCAGGATCGCGCCCGTCTCCCCCGCCGCGCGGACGAGCGCCTTGACGTCGAACGGTTTGAGGCTCACCAGGTCCAGCACGCGGGCGTGGACCCCGACGCCTTCGAGCTCGACTGCCGCGTCCAAGGCGAGCGCGACAGCGGATCCGATCGCCGCGATCGTGAGGTCCCCTCCCGGGCGAAGCAACCGGGCCCGGCCCAGCTCGAACCGACCGTCGCTCACCACGGGAAGGGAGCCGGCGGCCAATTGGATGCAGAAGACGCCTATCGAGGCGGCCGCACAACGGATCACGCTCTGCGCCGTGGGAGCGTCCGGGGGCACGACGAGCTGGATCCTCGGCAGACTGCGGAGCAGCTCGAGTTCGTTGAGCCCTGCGACTCCAGCGGACTTCCCCCCGGGGGAGACGTGGGTCGGTCGGGCCGCGCAGAGCACCGTGAGTCGAATGTCCCCGCGGGCGGCGGCCCGCCCGAGCAGTTCGTGCCCCCGGACGGCGGCCCCCGGGGGTAGTGAGACGACGACCATCGACCCCTTCGAGGCATCCTCGATGGCGATCCGCAGTGCGTCGAGCCCGTCCCCGGGGATCGACCGGAACCGCGCGGGGAAGAGTTGGGCGAACGAACGCTCGCCCACTCCCATAGAATCGTCCGACTCGATCACGCTGAGGTTCGGGTCCTCGGTTCCGAGGAGGGAGAGCGTCTCGACGACCGCCCCGGAAAGGCTCTCGAGTTTGCCGGACGCCACGGGAGACCCTTCCTACTTGGCGGGGGACGCGGCCACGGTCCGCTTGCGGGTCCGGGAAGGCGAGTTCGC
>JAKIWY010000208.1 GCA_022749835.1 Thermoplasmata archaeon
CCGAGGGGGAGAGCGACCGCCGGGGCGTCGAGAGCAAGCAGACCGAGGTGCTGAAGCTGAGGATCGACCCGGAGCTTCTGGGGCTCGTCCGCGACAAGGCCAAGAGCCTGCACATGGACGTCTCGACGTTCGTGCGCTGGTGCATCCTCACCGGTATCGTGCTCGGCGACCTCAACTCGTTCGTCCGCACGAAGGTCAAGGACGTCACCTAGGGCCGGGGCCGGCGCACCCCGGGCGTACCGGGCACCTACCGGGGGAGCCCGGAAAGCCACCCGAGGCGCCGCTCCCGATGGCGTGCGACGACCGCGGTGTCCAGATACTCCCCTTCGGCCTCCGAAAGACCCTCGATGAGCCGCCGAACTCCGGTCTTCGTCGGCCTCACGGCGTCGATCCCGGCGCGCTCGATCTCCCGTCGCAACAGCATCATCGCGACCTGTTCGTCGAACTCGTCGCGGCTGCGTTCGCAGAAGTCGACGATCAGGGCATCCAGGACGCCCATCGGGGTGCTCCGGTCGGCGCTGCGCGAAAGGCCCATCGCGACCACCCGCTCGAAAAGGTCCTGGAACGGGTCGCGCGGGGGGGGCGCCCGCATGAGCAGGCGACCGAGCGCCTCGAACGCCTCCGGGACGTTCTCTCCGGTCTTGGCGCTCGTCAGGAAGGTGGTGACGCCGTCCACGCCGCCGAGGGAGGGGCGAGACGTCGAGTGCTTCGCCACGACCCGCGAGAGCGTCCGTGCGTCGAACTCCGCCTCGCCGGAGAGGTCTGCCTTGTTGGCGATATGGACGATCGGGACGTCCGCGATCACCTTCTCGAGCGCCGGGATCCAGTAGCGCTCCCAGGAGCGCAGCGTCTCCTTGCGGGTGAGGTCGCTCACGAGGATCGCGCCGTGCGAACCGGCGAACGACCAGGCGTGGAACGCCTCGTACCCCGGTTCCCCGATGAGGTCCCAGAGCAGGAGGCTGAGGTCCACCGGACCGTTGGGCGTCTCCACGGAGAGCTCCTTGCGGCTGACCTTGCTGCCGACGGTCGAGATGTACGAGTCGTCGAACTGGTCGAAGACGTACCGCCGCACCAGGCTCGTCTTGCCGACCGAGCTGTCCCCGATCAGAACGACCTTCTTCTTGACCGTCACGGCTGCGTCCTTTCCGCCCGCCGGGCGGACACCCGGGACCGTCGCCTGGCGGTCTCGCACTGATTTCGAACCGTTCTCGACGGGGGCGCCGTCGCATCGCCCGGCCCCGACGGAGCGCGGGCGTCGGCTGCTACGAAGTTCGTACGGATCTTCGAGCCGATCAGGGGGGGTCCACCTTCTTCCCTGCGTGGCCGACGGGCTCCGACCCAAGCCGCTCCTGCATCGAGCGCCTTGCCTCCGGGACCGACGGGACGTCCCACCGATAGGAGGGGACCCATATGGGGATGCCGTCGGCCGGCGGGTCGACTCCCCGCCGTCTCCTGGGGGAAGACCGTGCCCGATCGGGACGGTTCGTTGCACGGGGCCGCTCCGTCGACCTCCGTGGGGGCGCAAGGTTCGCACCACGAGCCGTAAGTACTGGAAGCCCGTCGAACCGCTGCCTGCGGGGCCGGCCCGGACGGGGGCGGCCACCCAAGCATACGGAGAAATGATGCCAAATCTGGGGGAACGCCAAGGGGAAAGATCGTCGGAACGCCTACGGGTCCGCGGCCGAGCAGGGGCGATGGCGTCCATCGCAGGGCTCCTCTCGGTGGTCGTCGTGATGCTCATCGCTCCGTCGGGGCTCGCCGCCCACGCCGGTTCGGTGACCATCAAGGCACCGTACACGGGCGCGGCATCCCCGACCAGTTCGACCACGACGACCGGTTGTGCGTCGGCCGGCAACACCCCGGCGTGGAACTTCCATCTCAACACGGGTAGGGGCATCGGCGCCTCGATGGCCAAGGACTCGGAGTGCTCGGCCCTGTTCGGCGGGGCCAACAGCTACAGCTACGCCTACGCGTACGGCGGCTTTGAGGTCGGCGTCGCGATCAAGGTCCCGACGAACGGACCGCACCACGTCGCGGCGAACCTGTTCACCGGATGGCGCGCGACGGGCGGAGCGTTCGATGGCTCTCGGACCGGTTCGTGCGCCTCGGCATCGACGGGCGGAAGCGCGACGTACATCTACTACTTCGACGGAACGAACTGGTCGTACACCGTGCCGGTCGGCGGCCCCGTCCTGAACAACTCCACCTACTTCTTCTACGAATCGTCGGCCTACGCGTACGGCTCCTGCAGTACGGAGAGCGTCGCGTACGTCGTGGCGAGCACGTGGATCCAGGACACGACGAACGGGTCGTACATCTATCCGACCTCGACCTTCGGCAGCAGCACGGTCCTCGTCGACCAGTTCACCGAGACCTACAACACGACCGACTGGGGCTGCTACAACTACACCCTCTGGGACTTCGGTCTGTGGGCGAACGCGACGTACGGCTGCTACAACTACAACGCGACGACCAGCACGTACTCCATCAACTACCTCACGGGAGTGAGCGGAACGAGCACGAGCTACAGCGACTCCGGTGCGATGACCGGAACCGTCTGGACCAACGCCACGCTCTACCACAACCACCACTACGCCTGGTTCCTCGACCTGTACACGGAGGCGTACGTCTACGTCACCGGCTGGAAGCACGGCTCGGGGGTCGCGATGGTGAACATGGCGTCCCACGGCAACGGGGTCAACCTGAACTGGATCAAGGTCTCCTAGGCCGGGACCGGGGGCGGCCGCTGGATCGGCGGCCGCCCCAACAACCGTTTCTTGGGACCGAAGCGCTCCTCCCACCGTGGAAAGAGGGGGGCGCTTCGGCCGGCTCATCAGTTGGGGGGTCGGGGCTTCGACCCAACGTCTTGAACTCGATAGGCGCCGGGCGGGGGACCCCCGTTACGTGAGGTCTATGCTGTGGAGATTTCTCCGGCCGATGGGAGGCGACGACCCACGTACGCCCCACGCCGCGTTGGCGGAGCTGCGCGCCGGGCGGAAGGCCCC
>JAKIWY010000209.1 GCA_022749835.1 Thermoplasmata archaeon
CGGCGGGGATCGGCGAATCCGCGTCGGTGCGGAACGCCGCATCCTTTTCCCGGCGTGCGTCCTGGAGCGAAAGTTGCCAATCTTCCGTCGGCTCCTCCTGCACGGGCTGGAAAAGTCGTCGGAGACTAAGGCTGTTGTGTCCGGCCCCGTCGCCGCCAGCGACGGCGCACTTGGATCGGAAGGAGGCGGCCGGACTCCGTCCAGTAGTCCGATATCCACGCGGGCGGAGTTCGGTCGAACCTGGCTGGGAGATCTCGGCTCCGTCCCGGTCGTGCGTTGACGAACTTCGAGCTTCCCGTCACGGAATGGAACGGGACCGAAAGCCGCTTGGCCGTGCGCGCCAACTGCCGCGTGCCAACCTTGTGGAGGAGCGAGCCGTCCCGCAGCACCGCGTCGGCTCCCACCAGGACGATCGTCGCCGATGGCAGATACGAATCGACCTGTCCGTCCTCGATCAGGGTGGCCTCGACTCCCGAGCGTCGTAACGAAAGCGCCATGGGGGCGCCCTCACCGCCCGGGAGGCTGCGCATCACGGTCACCGCGGGACGCCGCGCTGCAGGGAGCGACGAGAGGGCGCTCCGGAGGGACGAACTGTTGCTGATGGTCAGTACCCGAGATCCGACGGGAAGAAGGCGCGCGACCACCTGGGGAAGGCTAGCGCCTTCGCGCGCGAGCTGCTGTTGCTTGGTCGCGAGCCAGTCCCGGACCCCGAGTCTCAGGCCCCCCTCGGGGGCGGTCGCTGAGATGATCTCGAGCTCACGGCCCCATTGGAGAAAGCTCCCCATCGCCGGTTGAGCTCTCGGTAGGGCAACGCCGAGCGAACGGAGCATCTCGCGGGTCGCAGCGTTGCTGCCCGGATCGTGGAGGATCCCCCCGACCAACTGGAGCGCGCGACGGCTCACCGCCGCGGCGCCATTTCGTCGGTCGCTTGCGAGTTGCTCGATAGCGAGCGAGAGCTCCGTTCGGCGAAGATACTTCGACAACGCACTACGACCTCACGGGGGGGCCCTCCACCCCGAGCCCCTTCATCGCGTTTCCTCGGGGGGTGCCGACGGCCGCCGAACCCCGTTCATCGATGGGCGCCTTTCGCCCGCCGATGCCCTCGGTTCAATGTCCCTTTCGGCGAGGGAGCGATCTCACGCCCGCAACCGGCGAGTCAACGGGACGAAGGCCCTGCGTCCCGCGGTTCGGGCTGAGAGACACAAACTAAGTAACCCGGGCCCTTTCGCCGAAGGATGCGAGCGGCTTTCCGGCTCCGAGCGCTGACCGTCTTGACCCTGGTCGCCCTTCTCTGCGTCCCCGCCGTGAGTTCGGGAAGCGGCGCTGCCGCCCCGGCCCCCGTCCGCTCGGCCGCTCCTGTCCAACACGCCGCGGCCATCGCTTTGCATCCCGCCCCCGTCGCTCCCCCGGCGGTACGACCTCCGCTGCTCGCGTTGCGGAACATGACGGTCGATGCGCCCGCCGCTCCCCGCCCCGCCGCCTCGAATCCGACGTCCGTGGTGACCGCGGTGCCGCCACCGACCACGCCCTCGACCAAGCCGGTGGTGTTCACGTGGGGGACGTTCAACCAATCCACGATTTACCGGAATTTCACCGCGCCGTTGGGCAATTGGTCGCTGATCGAGCTCAATTACACCGGGGTCGCCGTCGCGACTTCGGGCGCCGTCTACGACTCGTCCTACCGGGCGTACGTCAACAGCGTCCAGGTCTTCTTCGGGACCTCGCCGGAGTACGGCCAGTGGACGGCGACGCGCGACCTCACACCGTATGCGAGCCTGTTCCAGGGGACCGTGAATTTCACCTTCCTATTCTCGGGGGCGTTCCAGGGCTGCACCCCGTGGGTGAACTGCTACTTTTCGAGCACTCCATCGATCCTGTTCTATCCGGAGCCCACCGGCGTGCCGGCGCCGTCCCGGGCGAACCTTGTCGTACCGCTCTGGCAATGGAACCACACCTCCGTCACCGCCGCTTTCCCATCGCTCACCGTCAACCACACCATCCCCTCGGACGTCACGAACGCGACGCTCGAGCTGTGGGCGTACGGCTTCTCGGGAAGCGCGACGCTCGACGAGTTCTGGTACAGCTCCGTGCCCGCCTTCCGGGAGATGGTCGTGAGCGTCGACGGGCGGATGATCGAGACCGTGCTCCCATTCCCCTACGTCAACACCGGCGGGATCGACCTGTTCCTCTGGCGACCGATCACCGGCGCCTTCACGACGAGCAACCGCCCCTACGAGTTCGATGTGAGCGGGGCTCTCGGCCTCATCGAGGGAGCGCACAACTTCAGCGTGAGCGTGAACGGTCGCGCGTCGGACAGCCGCTGGCTCGTGGCCGGCAACCTCTTCCTGTACACGAACCCGGCGGTCACCGGTTCCTACTCCACCTCCTACTCGGAGTTCCACCACTTCATCAACAACACTGGAGGCAACCCGCACACCCAGATGTTCAACGATTCGTACGCGTACTCCTCGATCATCAATACGACGGGGGGCACCACCAACGCCTCCTCGAAGACGAGCGAGACGTTCGAGAGCACCGATTCGATCGTGAGCAGCGCAAGCGGCCCCACGACCTCCCAGTGGCAGAACGTCACGCAGAGCGAGCTCATCGTGCAGACGGCGCAGGCGACCCAGGGGAGCAGTCAGCGATCGTCGACCCGGGTGTACGATTTTCCGTTCTCGATGGATTACGGTGTGTCGTTCACCCAGACCTCCTCGACGAACGGCACGTACCCGGTCGCCGGGAACTACACGGACGTCCTCGATAGTCACCAGGAGTGGAACGAGAGCGAGAGTCTGCTCGCCAGCGTCGGCCCGTCGACCTTTTCGAGCATCGACAACACCGTCGTGGGATCGAACGGGATCACCGAAGGGAGGGAGTCGTTCGCCTCCTCCAACTCCGCGCCCGTCGTCCTGTCCTATCACCTCATCACCGCGAGCAGCACGAACGAGTACGCCCAGAGCCTGTCGGTCGGCCCCCTCGAGTCGGACTACCGGCACG
>JAKIWY010000021.1 GCA_022749835.1 Thermoplasmata archaeon
CACCGGCTGCGAAGTCGCGACGTACACGTTCGTCATGGCGTCCTGGGGAACGCCGGCCACTTTCCCGTGCAGCACCACCGGTGCCTCCGGCTCCGTAAGCAGTGGCGACGCATGGCACCTCACCGACGGTAGCTCGTTTGTCGGTCAGGGCTACGAGCTGGCGATCCACGGCGTCGGGTCGTACTCGGGCACGATCCCCGAGTCTTTCCCGTAAGGGGCCTGGAGGCGCCCGCGCGGTGGGGTCGGCGCTCCGGTCGAACCCACGACCTTCTCGAACCTGACGTAGGAGCGGTCGGGGCTCAAGCTCTGCACTGTGCCTGGCGCAGAGTTCCGCCGCGATGTCCGAGCGGCTCGGGGTCGGGTCACGCCGCCCGGACCAGGCCCCGTTGGCACGTGATCGTGCACCCTCCCGCTTCTAGAGACCTCAACGAGGAGGCTCGAGGCCGGCGTTGGGCCCGGACCAGGGCCCGTCCGACGACGGGTCAAGCGGAAAGGGTTGAGCCCCTCCCGCTCGCGCGGGAGGAGCCGTGGTCCGTCGCTGACCAGCGTCTTTCTTAGACCGCTGTCAGGACGACCGAGGTCACGGTAATCCCGCCGGATGTGCCCGACGACGGCAACGCGGCGACCGAGGCGCTCGCCGTGGCCGGGCCCGGCGCGGCGTAGCTGTTGTAGTAGTAGTTGGTCCCGTCGAAGGCGTACTGGTAGGCGTAGAAGTAGGCGTACGCCTCGAACACCCACGTCGTGATCAACGCGTACTTGTGGGTCGGAGTCAGCGTGTTGTTCACGTAGTAGTTCGACGTGTTCGTCCAGAGGCTCGCCGTTCCGGTGGTCGTCCCGGAGCCCAGGTAGGTGTAGGAGTAGTCGTAACCGGTGCCTTGGGCCGCGTAGTTGCCCGCGCTCGACCCGCTGAAGGAGCCCGACCCGCTGCTGCAGGTACCGTAGTAGCAGTAGTTGTCGACGTAGTTCTCCGTGTAGTTCTCGAGGGCCCACTCGTTGTAGGTGGTGCTCACCATCGTGTTGGTGCTCGTGTCCCAGAGCGTCGATTGGGCGTAGGCATACCAGTCGGCGTACCAGTAGCAATCCTCGTAATCGTACCCGCTCGTGTAGTTGATCGCCGCGTGGCAGCTGCTGGGGGACGACAGCGCCATCGCTGTCACGACCTTCCAGCTCCAGCTCTCGCTCACGTTGTAAAGGCTGATCAAGCTCGGGTGCACCGGGATCGCGACGATCACCGAGTGTTGAGAGCTCGCGCCCGGCTGCCCGAACCACCATGGGCAGGAGTGGATGGCGACCTTCGAGGCCCCGATGACTTGGCCGTTGGTCGACTTCCAGTGGGCCGCGTGCCCTCCCGCGGACCCGCAGTTCGAGCTGAGCGACTGCGATACGCTCGAGCTCGTCCCCGCGTACGGCGGCAGATACGTGGTGCCGGGCCGAGCGCCGACGGCGGCCGGCGACAACACCATCAGCAACGCGACCGCAACGGCGCCGGACCCTGCAGCCCAGGCTCCGGCGCGCCCTACTCGATACGTTCCTCGCGCTCTCTCCCTCTCCCTTTCCATTGCTCTCCTCCTTGGCCCGAAGGACCACCTTCGTGATGGAACCGCAGGCGGGGGCCCAGCGAACTGAACGTAGATAAACGTCGGTTTTCGCCGATCCCTCCCATCGTTCATCCCAGGGGTTTCCGGGGCATTGTGCCTAATTTCCGCGGTGGGGAGGCGAGAGGCCGTCGGGGCCACCGCCGAGAACGACGACCGGCTTGTCGAAGGAGGCGCCCCCGGTATATTCGCGGGAAATGAGGGGATTTCGCCCTCCGCTTCGCCCGCGCGCACTCAGGATGGGATGGACGACCCCGGGCCGTGACGGTCGATTCATCCGGGCCCGAGACGACCTGCGGCGCGGAGACGAACGCCGTTCGTTTCGGTCCGTCGGTCGAGGACGGGGGTCCAAGAGGGGGGAGTTGTAGCGGGAGCGGCCGGGGCCCTGAATGGGAATCCTTTAGGAAGGCCGTTAGGATTCGAGCCACGGGCCCCCCCGGTCGTCGTCGCAGCCGGGAGGCCCGTCGAGGAGAGCGCGGTTGGTCGACCCGTCGGTCCTTACGGACGACATCCTACAATCGGTGGCGGCCGTCGCGCTGCCGCCGCTGCTCTGGCTCTTCCTGTATCTGTTCGCCTGGGAAGACTCCGCCCTCGCGAGGAGCGTAGGGATCGGCCGGCTCACGTTCTGGCTCCTCCTTCCGGGGGCGTTCGTGGGATCCATCGGGAACCTTCCGATCTTCAGCTACCACGCCGACATTCTGGCCGTGAACATTGGCGGCGGCGCGGTACCCGTCCTCCTCTCCCTCTTCCTGGTGCGCCGGAACGTGCTCCCCTCCACCGCAGCGCTCGCTGGCTTTCTCTCGGTCTACGCGGCGGTGTGCGCGTCACTCCTGGCCTTGGTCGTGCTCACCCCCAGCCTGCCCGGAGGGCTCGACGTGGTCTTGCGCAGCGGCCTCGCCGGGCCGCTGTTTCTGCAGCTCTCGGACCGCTTCTACCTCGCCCTAGGAATCTGCGTCGCGGTACCGGTGCTCATTTTCCTAGGTGCCGGGCTCGTGAGTACGGCTTCACAGCTCTCAAGGACCCGACGCATCGTTGGCGCCCTGCTCTCCCTCACCATGGCCGTCCTACTGGTCACCTTCCTCACGACGGCGGCGGTTGAGGGGCAGGGAATCAGCTCCGAGTTCCCGTACTATCTCATCGCTCCCGTTGGGGTGGGCGTCGCGGCGCCACTCGTGGCGAACCGTCTCTTACGGCTCGACGCGAGAGTCGGGCTCCCTATCGCCTACGCGGCGGCGACGCTCGGCGTCCTCATCGGGGCGGACCTCCTGAGGCAGCCGCCGCTCTATGCCGGGGGTCCCGCCGCCCTCCTAGCCATCGGCGGCGCCGGCCCTCTCGACCTGCTCTATCTCACCGGTTTGCTCGCCCTCGCAAGCTCGTACGTCACCTACCGGTTCACGGCCACGGGGGCTCCCCACCACCCCCCGATCCGGGAACCGTCGCCACCCAGCCCTTCCCCCGGGGGCCGATTGCGCCGCGCCCTCGGCTTGGCGCTCGAGGACCGGGCGAGCGACAGCGTCCGGGAATCGTTGTCGGCCGCCCGCGATGGGATCGATCAGGCCGCGCTCCTCACCCTGCCCGCTCGCGCCTCGGCTCCCGCGAACCGTTGGGAGGGGCTCGGGGTCGCTCCGTACGTGGCGAACGATCTTCGCAACCTCGAAGCGCTCGGGGCGCACCCCACCGCGAACGAGAGGGATACCGCCCGCGCCTTCCTCACCGCCCGATTCCAGGTCCAGATCGCGAGCGAGGTGGCACAGCGCCGGTTCTCGTCGTTCACCCGCCGCTCCCTCGCCTTCGCCCTCGATCTTCTCGTCGTGAGCTGCCCGGCGTTCCTTATGTGGGTCTACCTCGCCCGGACGCTCCCCGGCACCTCGACGCAGGTGCTCTCGAGCGTTCCGTACTACACATCGATCTTCGCCTACGCGGCCGGCGCCTTTCTCTACTTCGTCATCGTCCAGAGCGCCTTCGGCACCACGCTGGGAAAGTCGCTCATCAAGATCGCCGTACGCGACCGATCTCTCGGCGAGCCCGGTCTCCTGCGCGTGCTGGTGCGAGAGCTCCCGAAGCTGCTCCCCCTCACGGTGCTCGGTGGCGCCGGGGCCGTCGCCTCGCTGATCCTCAGTCGCGGCCTATCGGTCGCCGAGTTCAGTCCCGCCAATGGCTCGCTCACCCTCAGCGCCGGAGCGATCACCCTGGCGGCAATCGCCGTCCTGGTCGTCCTCGCGCTCGTCTGCTGCGCGCTCGTGAGCGGGGGGCTCATCCAGGCGACGGCCGAGCGGCAGCGCCTCGGGGACTACCTCGCCGGGACGTGGGTGGTGGACGACCGGCCTACCGGGCCGGCAGAGAGCCCGCCGCCCCCACCGCCGCCGGCGGCGGCGGCGCCCCGTTCCTGACGAGGGGGATGGTGATCGAGGAGACGTTCGTCTCCCGTCCGTCGCGGTTCACGAGCCGCTCCGTGTCGATCCGGATCTCTCCCAGGTCGACCTGGCCGGGAAGGAAGCGCCGGCGCACGACCTCGGCGATATCGACGGCCTTGCCGATGACGTTCCCGCGCGCTTTCACCAGCACCGGGCCGGCGCCGCTGTTGAGCTGCGCGACGACCTGGAAGACGTAGGTCATCGTCGGCTTGGTGCCGATGTAGACGACGAGGCCGCCGGAGACGGCCGCGCCGGTAGTTGGTTCGCTCATGCCCTGCTTCGATACGATGACGGGTCAAGGCGTTTTCGTCCCGCGGCCCGCGAGGGAACGCGACCGGCGGATGCGGGACCAAGAGGGTAGGTTTTTCCTCCGGTCGTCCCCTCCGGCGGCCAAGACTCCCTCGGGGCCGGCGTGATGCGGGTAAAGGTTATGGCGGAGGAGCCGTACGACCGCCGAGCCGCAGGGGTGGCCCAGCTTGGTCAAAGGCGCCAGGTTGAGGTCCTGGTCTCGTAGGAGTTCGTGAGTTCAAATCTCACCCCCTGCATCTTCGCCGACCGGAGAAGCCGTGTCCGGTGAACCTTCGATCTGCCCGCGCTGCGGCTCGGAAGTGCCGCCGGACGCGCTCAACTGCCCGTCCTGTTCGCTCCCCATCGGAGCGCCCGAGACCCCCGAGCGGCCCGACGCGTCGGCGTCGCCGGACGCCACCGAATCGGGCAGCTCCTTGCGGGAGTTGGGCCCGGAGGGCGACGGGCCGCCGTCCGCCAGCGAGCTTACGCGACGGCTGGGGCGACTTCAACAGTGGGCGGAGGCCGCTATTCCGCTCTCGGTCTCGCTGCCCGCCCTCCCGTCGTGGGCCGAGGCATCGTCCGCCGCGAGCGGTGCCGGCGACCAATGGGCCGAGGTGGTCCGCGGCGTCGAACGGATCGCGCAGCGCAAGATCGTCCAAGCCCTCGAGGAGTGGGAGCGGCAGACCCGGACGCGACTATCTCGCCTCGAGGCGTACAGCGTGGACGGACGGCTCGAGCACGAGCAGATGGACGACGTCCTTCACGCCGCGCGCGCCGGCGACGTCACGACCGCGCTCGCCACCTACCAGCAGGTCGACCGCGTCGTTGCCCTCAAGGAGCGCCACCTCGACCAGGCCCGAGAGGAGCTCGAGAAGCTGATCTCCTTGTTGCGCGACATGGAGTCCCTCGGCCTTCGCCTGCCCTCGCCTCCCGAGGAGGTCTCCCAGGAGCT
Organism: Thermoplasmata archaeon; assembly: GCA_022749835.1. GTDB lineage: Archaea > Thermoplasmatota > Thermoplasmata > Lutacidiplasmatales > UBA184 > Lutacidiplasma. The sequence goes on from JAKIWY010000021.1 coordinate 5,250, forward strand.
CGAGCGCGAACTACGAGGCGGCCGGCTCGCGGCGCTCAAGCAGCAGCTTAGGGCGACCCGCCAGCAGGCGCTCGGTCAGCTCAAGCGGGATCTCCCCGACTACATCGCGCGCTACGGCGAGGCGCTGGTGCGGGAGCGATCGGACGGCACGCCGGTCGACCTCGAGGTCGCCGAACTCGCCCGGGGGGCCCGTGAGTTCGCGCGCGGGCGGCCGGAAGAGGCTCTTCGACGCCTGCGCCTGCTCGCCCAGGTTCACGGCGGCCCCGTGGGCACGCGCAGCGTGCGGACCCGCTCGGGCTAGTCGGCGCTGAGCGCCTAGAGCATCATCTCGAAAAGTCGGACGTCCTCGTTCCAGTAGTGCTTGTGGAAGATTCCGCACTCGGCGAAGCCCAGGTGCTTGAACAGTTCCGCGGCGCCGCCGAACCGCTCGAGTGCGTCGGCCCAGATGGAGTGGCTGTTGTTGTGCCGCGCCCACTCGAGCGCGGCGGTCGTCAGCGCCCGCGCGACGCCCTGCCGGCGGGAATCCGGGTCAACCGCGAGATGGACGATCCGGCAACTGCCCTCGCTCAGCTCGCACCCGACGGCGCCGACCATCTTGCCGTCGCGCCGCGCGGCGAAGTAGGTGACGCCCTCCATCCAGCTCGTGAACTCGAGCGGCGTCGGTTCCCACGCCTTGATGAGGTCGGAGGGGAGCTCCGGGCGGAAGGCGTCCCAGACGCGCTTGTAGAGGGCGCAGATGTTCGGGACGTCCTGGTGGGTCAACCGCTCGACGACGAGCGGCTTGGGCGCCGCCACCGCTTTCTGATTGGCGGAAGCGGGTCCTTCTTCGACCCTCTCCGTGCTTCCCTGGGCCCCCACGCGTGTCTCTCCGACCGTCCGAACCAGCGAGTTCAATCCCTCACGTTAGATGAATCTTCCGTGCCCGGCTCATCACTCGCCCGAACGCTCAGGGAGTGTGCCGCGAGGGGGTCCGGGGGAACGGGGTCGTCTCTCGGATGTGCTCTCTACGCAGCATCCAACGCACGACGCGCTCGATACCGAGACCGAAACCGGCGTGCGGAACGCTCCCGTGCCGCCGAAGATCGAGGTACCACTCGTACTCCTCGACCGGCGCTCCGATCGCCTTCAGCCGCTCGATGAGCCGGGCGACGTCGGTCTCGCGGGCGCTCGCGCCGATGATTTCCCCGTACCCTTCCGGACCGAGAAGGTCCGCCGCCTCGACGGTGCGCGGGTCGCCGGGGCTTTTCAGCATGTAGAACGCCTTGAGCTCGGCGGGAAAGTGCGTGACGAAGATCGGGCTCTTCTCCTCGAGCGTGAGGGCGCGTTCCTCGGCGGTGCCGAGGTCGCTGCCGAAGTGCACGGGGAAGCCGGCTTTCGAGAGGCGATCGATCGCCTCGACGTACGTGATGCGGGGGAACGGCGCCTGAATGGCGAGGAGCTCGTCGGGCGGTCGGCCCAGCGAGGCGAGCTCCTTGGGGAGCGTCGTGGCCAGGCGGTGCAGGACGGTCACCATCATCCGCTCGATGAACCCCATCAGCTGCTCGAGCGAGCACCAGGCGAGCTCCACCTCGAGATGCTGGTACTCGGTGAGATGCCTAGGGGTCCTCGACTTCTCCGCGCGGAACGACGGGGTGATCGCGTAGACGCGCTCGCTCGGGAAGAGGAGTGCCTCCAGGTACATCTGGGCCGACTGCGAGAGATACCCCGGCCGCCCGAAGTAGTCGATCTGGAACGCCTCGGCGCCCCCCTCGGCGGGGTTTCCCGTGAGGATCGCGGGCGTCATCTCGAGAACGTCCTCCGCGTCGAGGAAGGCCCTCAGCTCCCGGAGCAGCGCCGCCTTGATCCGGAAGGTCGTGACGTGCTCCGGGGAGCGGATCACGAGATGCCGCTTGTCGAGGCGGAACTCTTCGGTCTGCTCCAAGAAGATCGGGAACGGGTCTCCGGCGTGGACGACATCGAGCGATCTCGCCCGCACCTCGCGCCCGCTCTTGGAGCGTGGGTCGGCGACGACCGTCCCTTCGATCATGACCGCCCCCTCGACCTGGACGTGCTCGGCGGAGGCGAACTTCTCCTCGCCGATCTCGTTGCGGCGCGCCGTCACCTGGATCGTTCCCGTGCGATCGCGCAGCTGGAGGAAGAGGATCCCCCCGGAAGACCGGGATTTCTGGACCCAGCCGCGCAGTTTGAGCGCACTCCCGACGGCTCCTTCGGCGAGCGCGTCCCGGACCGTCTGGAAGCTATCGGCGCCGGCGGTCACTGGTACTCGCGCCACTTGTGGCCGCACTTCGTACATTCGAAGATGCGGGTCTCGGGTTCGTCGGCCCCGCGCGTCTGCCGAAGCACCCAGTAGGCCTTCGAGTTGCCGCACTTCGGGCACTCCTCCTCCGCGGTGGGCAGCGTGGCGGCTCGGTCGCCTTCGACGATCGCCATGGAGCGGCCGCTCGCCTCGGAGCGGCCCACCTCGTGCGCGCTCCCGAGCGGCAGCTTCGTGCCGCACGAGCCGCACAGCCAGACGCCCTTGGCCTTGTCCGGCCGCATGAGGCGCTTACACTTTGGGCAGAACATGACCCGCCGCCGACTCGGAGTGGATTATTAAGAATTCGGGCGCTGAACGGGACGCTCAGCCGATGACCTGCGACGCATCCCCGAGGCTCGAGGCGGGCGCATCGGCCGCGGCGACGCTCAGCGGGAGCGGGGACGATTTCGCCTGGGGAGCGATCAATTTGCGCATGTGCTCCCAGCGCTTCGATAGGTCGGATTTCGTCGCGATGTCGTGGCGGACCTGGTAGTCGCCCTTGACGTGGGCCAGTGCGGACTCGACGCGCTCCCCGGCCTCCCAGATGGCGCTCGCCTCACCGGCGAGCGCGATGCTGCGCGATGTCGAGAGCGTCATGCGGCCGGGCCCTGCGGTGTCGACGCTCCCGAAGTAGACGTGGACGCCGAGCGCCTCGATCGCCGGTTCGTCGACCTGCAATTGGCCCCCGGCCTTCGGGCTACCGGGGTAACCGGGGGGAACGAGGTACTTTACCACGGTCGAGCGCAGGCGGAACTGAACAAGGTTCGGGTCGACGCGCCCCGTCGCGACGCCAAAGAGGAGCTCGTCCATGTCGCCATCCTCGTAGAGGGTCATCGCGTTGATCCCTTCGGGATCCCCGAAGCGCGCGTTGAACTCGAGGAGCGTCGGGCCGACGGCGGTCTGCATGAAGCCGCCGTAGAGGACGCCCCGGTACCTCAGGCCCTCCCTGCGGAGCGCCGCGACCGACCGTCGAAGGATGTCGACCGCCTTCTCACGGGCCGAATTCGGAAGGAACGGGAGGAGGTGGTCGCGCTGGGAGTACGAGCCCATCCCGCCGGTGTTCGCACCCGTGTCCCCCTCGCCCGCCCGCTTGTAGTCCTGGACCGCCGGCATCGGGTAGACGCCGGAGTCGGTGACGAACGCCATCTGGCTGAACTCCTCTCCTTCCACCTTCTCCTCGAAGACGACCCCGCCGGCTCCGGTGAGGAACTGCTTGGCGTACTTCGCCCCGTCCTCGGCCGTTTCGAAATCGACGCCCTGCACCCAGACGCCTTTGCCCGCGGTGAGACCGGCCGGCTTCACGACGAACGGCGTGGAGAAGCCCTTCACCGCGTCGTCGACCTGGCTCTGCGACTGGGCGAAGACGAATCGCGGGGTCTCGGTGATCCCGTTCCTCTGGAGGAGCTCTCGGCAGAACCGCTTGGACGTCTCGACCTGAGCGGCCGCCTTCGTCGGTCCCGCACACGGGACCTGAACACCCTCGAGGGCATCGGCGACGCCGGCCGAAAGCGCCGCCTCCGGGCCGATCACGGCGTAGTCGGCCCGCTCGGCCTTCGCCCAGTTCGAGATGCCGACGGCGTCGGTGGGGTCGAGCCGGCGCGAAGCCGTGGCGAGCTTCTCCAGGCCCGGGTTCGCGTTCTTCGAGGCGACGAGCAGCTTCGCCTCGGCGCGGTGGAGCACGGAGCCGATAGCGTGCTCGCGCGACCCGCCGCCGACCAGGAGAACCCGCATCGTTGGTCCGGCGCCAGCGACGGGGCGAAAGATATAGGCCTGTCGAGCAGACGCCGAGATTCCTCGGCCGACGGGGGAGCGAGAGTGCTCTGCCCCGCCACGCTTAAGAAGTGAACCACGGTGGCCGGCTCAGAGGGGTCGCGCCTGTGGAGGTCCGCGTCGTTGAGAAGGAGCACGATTCGCTCCGTATCGAGATCCCGAGGGGCGAGGAGACCCTCCTGATTCCCCTCGTCGAGACCCTCCAGGCGGAAGAGAAGGTCGTCGAAGCACGCTACTACCTTGGTCACCCGTTCCTGGACCGTCCCACCCTTTATCTCAAGACGAAGGGAGAGAAGCCTCAGCAGGTGCTCAAGCGGGTTCTCAAGGACCTATCGGACCTCTACGGGGACATGCTCGCCGAGTTCGACAAGAAGGCGGAAAAGACCAAGACGTGAGCGCGAGCGGCGGCGGCAACGGCGTCATGCTCAAGGAGTGCGCTCAGCATGGCTACTTTCGGGCGGAGATCTGCCCGGTCTGCGGCCAACCCGGTCGCTTCCTGATCAACGAACGCGAGCTCGACCACCTGGGTCGGGTGATGACCGGCATCCTTCGACACTTCCCGGAGAAGTACGGCCTCGCCGTCGACCCCCGCGGATGGGTGGAGCTGCCCGCCCTCGTCAAGGCGATCGCGGGACACCACAGAGGCTACCACTGGCTGAGGGTCCACCACCTGGTCGCCATCGCCGAGAGCGACGCGAAGGGCCGCTACGAGGTGAAGGACGACCGGATCCGCGCCACCTACGCGCACACCGTCGAGGTCGACCTCGACCTTCCGACCGACAACATCCCGGACGAGCTGTTCTTCCCGGTCACCCCCGAGGAGGCGTCGATCGTCCTCGAGGTCGGCCTCAAGCCGTCCGACCGCCGAAAGGTGCACCTCTCGCGGACCGCCGAGGACGCCCGGGCCGCCGGTGCCGTGCGGGCTCCGGAGCCCGTGATCCTCCAGGTCGATGCGAAGCGGGCGCGCTCCGAGGGGATCGTGATCATGCAGGCGGGAAAGACCGTCTTTCTCGTCGACCAGGTCCCGGCGACGTTCCTGACCCGCCGCCCGGACTCGGCGAAACCGGCCGCTTGAGTATTCTTCGGGGCTCGGCGCTCAGCCGATGACCACGTTCGACTGATACTCGGTCACGATGTATAGATCGACCCCGAGCCCGGAGGCGGCGGGGTACGGGTTCTGGAACACCAGGTAAAAGGTGCCCGTGTACGGAGCCGCGAAGACGATCCGCCCCGCCGATTGGCCCGAGACCGACCAGAGCGACTGGTACGGTTTGTGGTGCGCGTAGGCGATGAACTCGCTCTGGTTGAGCACCGAGAAGACGACCTGCGCCCCCGGCGGCGTCATCACGGTGTAGTTCCCCTCGACGTAGTCCTCGCCGGTGATGTCGCCGGTGAGGTACGTGAAGTTCCCCGGGGCGATCGTGTAGGTGCCGTGGCCCGTCAGCGGGTCCGAGAACGTCGGGGGTCCGGTGATCACGGCCGAAATGAGGGCGTAAGCGATCCCGACGACCGCCACGACGATGACGAAGGAGCGGGCGAACTGGATGAACTTCAGTCGGCGCGCCTTGGCGCGCGGGAGCGGGGGAGCCAGCATCGGGTCGGCGGGGCTCGACTGACCGCACGTCGGGCAAGGGACCCCGCCGGGCGGTACGGCGTCGCCGCAAAGGGTGCAGGTGACCCAAGGCTTCTCCGTGATTTCGGGTCTACCGGCGGGCAACGATCGCCGAGGCGACGCGGGGGTTTTCCGCTGAGCGTACTAACCCCGGGAGCTCTCGGGAGCCGTCGTCGGCCGGGCCAATGACCCGTGACGATGGGAGCCAGAGATCTGAGGAGGCAGAGGGCGGCGGCCGTCGTCCGCCGAAGCCCCGGGCCCTCTACTTCTTGGGCTTGCTGACGGAGAGGTTGATCATCACGTTCTTTCGACGCGTGAACGACTGGACCGCGTCGATCCCCTGCTCGAAACCGACCCCGCTCCCCTTGAACCCTCCGAAGGGGGTCTGGGGGAACGAGTTCGGCGGGTCGTTGATGGCGACGAGTCCGGACTCCAATCGTCGGGCGACCGAATGCGCCGTGACGAGATCCTTCGTCCACAGGGCGGAGAACAGCCCGAAGTGAGTCCGGTTCGCCGAGGCCACGGCCTCGTCCGGCGTGTTGAACCGTTGGACCACGAGCACCGGCCCGAACACTTCGTCCCGGAGGACTCGCGCGGTCTCGGGAAGTTCGGCCAGCACCGTCGGCCGCACGAAGTTCCCGGCGCGGAGCGGCTCCTCCTCGGCCTTTCCGCCGCCCGTGACGACCTTCGCTCCGTCGCCCCGGGCCTCGTCGACGAAACCGAGGACCCTCTCGCTCTGCTCCTTCGATACCAGGGGGCCCATCTCGGCGGTCTCCTCGATACCGGGCCCGAGGCGGTACGCCTCGGCGATCGTTCGCAACTTCCCCAAGAAGTCGTCGGCGATCGAGTTGGCGAGCAGCAGGCGGGAACCGGCCCAGCACATCTGCCCGGCGTTGCCGAAGATCCCGAAGGCTACCCCGCGGGCGGCGCGGTCGAGGTCGGCGTCCGGAAAGACGATCACCGGGCTCTTTCCCCCGAGTTCCAGCGTGTACGGGATGATCCGCTTCGCCGCGAGCTCGGCGATCCGGGCCCCGACCTCGCCGCTGCCCGTGAACGTGACAGACTGGCAACGCGGGTCCGTGACGAGCGCCTCGCCGACCTCGGAGCCGTTCCCGGTGACGACGTTGAAGATCCCGTCCGGGATCCCGGCATCCTTTCCCAAGCGGGCCAGCTTGAGTGCGGTGAGCGGGGTAAGGCTCGCCGGCTTCAGGACGACCGAGTTGCCGGCGGCGAGCGCCGGAGCGACCGAGCGCATCGCGAGGACGAGCGGGTAGTTCCACGGCGAGATATGGACCGTGACCCCGAGGGGCTCCCTCAGGGTGTAGTCGAACCGGGGCCCGGGAACCGGGATTGTCTCCCCCTGGATCTTGTCGGCGAGACCGGAGGCGTACTCGAGGGTCCGGACGACGAACCCGATGTCGCCCCGGGCCTCCCTGATCGTCTTGCCCTGGTTGAGCGTCTCGAGACGGGCGAACTCCTCGAGCTGGGTCTCGA
>JAKIWY010000210.1 GCA_022749835.1 Thermoplasmata archaeon
CACCGTCAACCGCAGCCTGGCCACCCCGTTTCTGGTGACCGGAGAGTTCGGGGTCCCTCCAAGCCTGCTCAATCCGACCGCCGTCTTTGGCGTCCTGCTCCCGCTCTCCGACCTCCAGGTACTCGCCGGCGATGCCCGCTCGAGCGGGGGGACCATCGTGGATGCCGCCGACACGATCCAGGTCTCCCTGTCGGCAAGCGCATCGACGGACATCGGGGCGATCCATCGCGTCGCCAACGAGATCGGCGCGATGGTCCCCTTCTACGGCATCACGCTCCTCACGGACGAGGTGTCGAGCCTGCGGAGTTCGGCGGCCGTCCTGACGGGATTCTACCTCGCCCTCTCCTCGGTGTCCCTCGCGGTCGGCCTCCTGTTCCTGGCGGTGGTGCTCGTTCGCCTGGTCGAGGCGGAACGCCGCTCCATCGGGGTCGAGCGGGCGCTCGGAGTTCCCGGCTCCCAGATCGCCCGCCGCATGGCCGCTCGAGCGCTCGCGCTTTCAAGCGCCGGAGCGCTCGGAGGGGTCGCCGGGGGTGTGCTGATCGTCATGGCTCTAGAGAACTTCGGGAGCCCCCTCGTACGGGAGGCGGCCGGGCTCGCGGTGTTCGACCCGACGACGCTTCTCGCCCTCGTCGTCGGGGTGCTCTCGCTCTCGCTCGTCGCGAGCCTCGGGGCGACCCGCTCGGCGCTCAAGATCCGGATCGCGGAGGCGCTTAGATGATCGCGGTCCGGCCCCCGACGATAACGCTCTCGGGAGTCGAACGGGTCTATGCGGCGGCGACCCACGAGGAGGTCCGCGCGCTCAACGGGATCGACCTCACCATCGCCCCAGAGGAGTTCGTCAGCGTGGAGGGCCCGTCGGGATGCGGGAAGACGACGCTGCTCAACCTGCTCGGTCTTTTGGACGCCCCCACGCGGGGAGCGCTCACGTTTGACGGTCGGGACGTCGGGGGACAGTCCGACCGCGAGCGGGCGAAACTTCGCCTGAGGGCCGTCGGCTTCATCTTTCAGCGCTTTTACCTGCTACCGACGTTGACCGCGAAGGAGAACATCGCGCTCCCCATGCGGGCCGCAGGGATCCCCCGCCGCGAGCGGGAGAGCCGGGCCAGTGAGCTCCTCGAAAAGGTGGGTCTAGACGGCCGGGAGGATTCGTTTCCCCACCAGCTGTCCGGAGGCGAGGAGCAGCGGGTTGCGATCGCCCGCGCCTTCGCGAACCGACCGGGACTCGTGCTCGCCGACGAACCGACCGGAGAGCTCGACAGCCAGAACACCGCAACGATCCTCGACCTCCTCGTGGCGGCGCACGAGATCACCCACTCGAGCGTGGTGCTCGTCACCCACAATCCTAAGGTCGCGGAGCGGGCCAGCCGGCACCTCACGATGAGAGACGGACGCGTCATCGCGGACACCCGGGAGATCGTCCCATGACCCGAATTGCGATCCTGCTCGCCGACCGCTGTCATCCCAAAGAGTGCCAGTGGGAGTGCCAGGCCTACTGCCCGCCGGTCCGGATGGGTCAGGAGTGCATCGTCGAAGGGCCGCTGGGTAAACCGATCATCTCCGAATCGTTGTGCATCGGCTGCGGCATCTGCGTGCACAAGTGCCCGTTCGACGCGATCAAGATACTCAACACGCCGGAGGCGGTCGAATCGGAGATGGTCCACCGGTACGGCTACAACGGCTTCCGGCTCTATCGGCTGCCGAACCCCCCCGTCAAGGGGATCACGGGTCTTCTCGGGCCGAACGGTACCGGAAAATCCACCGCGTTACGGGCGGTCGCCGGTGCCGTCATTCCGAACCTCGGGGACTTCGAGCACCCGCCCAGCTGGGAGAAGGTGCTCGAGCGCTACCGCGGCACCGGTCTCTTCGCCCACTTCCAGCGCGTCGCGAAAGGGGAGCTCAAGGCGGTCCTCAAACCCCAGTACGTCGACCGGCTCGCTGAGGAGCCCGGGACGGCGGCGAGCTACGTGGCCGCCGCGGGGGGGGACGCCCCAGCGGCTCTCGAGTCGGTCGGCCTCGCCCGGACAGCGGACCGCCCGCTCTCCCAGCTTTCAGGAGGCGAGCTCCAGCTCACCGCGATCGCCCGGGCCATCGCAACGCCGGCCGACCTCTACCTCTTCGACGAGCCGTCGAGCTACCTCGACATCGTCCACCGCCTCGACATCGCCCGGGTGCTCCGCCGGCTCGGCGAGAAGAAGAGCGTCATCGTCGTAGAGCACGACCTCGCCCTGCTCGACTACCTGGCCGACCAGGCCCACCTCCTCTACGGGGAGGAGGCGGCGTTCGGGGTCATCTCCCACCCGCTGCCGATGCGAAGCGCGATCAACACCTACCTGACCGGCTACCTGCGCGACGAGAACGTCCGGTTCCGCACCGACCCGGTTCGCTTCGTTGCCCACCCGCCGAAGCCACCGGTGGGGCGGAGCTCTCTCGTCAGCTTCCCGGCGCTCGAGAAGGAGTTCCCCAAGTTCCGACTCAAGGTCGACGGAGGCTCGCTCTCCAAGGGCGAGACGGTCGGCATCGTCGGGCCGAACGCGACAGGAAAGACGACCTTCGTGAGGATGCTGGCGGGCGTCGAGACTCCGACCCGCGGCGAGCCCCCGAAGGGGGTCACGGTAAGCTACAAGCCGCAGTACCTCAAGGCGACGCAATCGGCGAGCCTGCGAGAGCGCATGTCGACCCTGGCCGGCGATGCGAATTTCGACCTCCACCTGTTCGAGCGGGAGCTGGTCCCGGGACTGGGGCTCGAAGGGGTCCTCGATGTGGCGCTCCCGGACCTCTCCGGAGGGGAGCTCCAGCGCTCGGCGGTCGCGCTCGCGCTCGCTCGGCCCGCGACCCTCTACCTGTTGGACGAGCCGTCGGCGTACCTGGACGCCGACCAGCGCATGGCCATGGCCAAGCTGGTCCGTCGGCAGGTCGAGCGCCAGGGGGTCACGGCGCTGGTGATCGACCACGACGTCTACTTCCTCGACCTCGCCTGCGACCAGCTCATGGTC
>JAKIWY010000211.1 GCA_022749835.1 Thermoplasmata archaeon
ACCGATGGAACGTTCGACCGGACCTGCTCACCACGGCCAAAGGGATCACCTCTGCCTACCAGCCGCTCGGGCTCACCGCGAGCACGGAGGAGGTGTTCGATCACTTCTCGGAGCGGTACTTCCCCCAGGGCCACACCTATGAGGCCCACCCGATGGCGCTCGCGGCGGCGTCGGCGGCCATCAGCGAGTACCGTCGGCTGGGCCTGATCGAGAAGAGTCGGCGCGACGGGGAGTATCTGCTCGGCCGATTGAGGGATGTCGCCAAGGGCCACCCCTCGGTGGGTGACGTGCGCGGCATGGGGCTATTCTGCGCGGTCGAGCTCGTTCGCGACCGGGTGACCCAAGAGCCGTTCAATACCCCGGAAGAGAAGCTCGCAGGCAAGACGCTCATCGCGGACCGGGTGGCCCGGGCGATGTGGGACGAGGGCGTCTACGTCCTGAGCTGGGTCTCCCACCTCATCCTGGCACCCCCGCTCATCGCCACAAGGGAGGAGCTCGATCGGGGCGTCGAGGCTCTGGACAGGGCACTTCACCTCTCAGATCGCATAGCGAAGGATATTCGCTGAGTTCTACGACGAATCCCCCGCGTCATGGGCAGACCCGTGCGCATTACGAGCGACCGGATAGGCGGGAAACGTCTGCCGCAGGGCAGAGGCCGGTCGATCTTGCGCGCTGACGCAGGATCGAGGGTCGCGGGCCCGGTGGTGTCCGGAGGAAGACGAGCGAGTGGGACTGGCCAGATTTGAACTGGCGTCTCGGAGTCCCGAACCCCGAAGGATGGACCAAGCTACCCCACAGTCCCAAGCCGCTCGCGCGAGCCCGTCCACCGTGGTTCGATATATGAGGGTGTCCGCGGCTCGGGCCGCACCGGCCACCCGGAGGCACGGCCGGGCGGTGCGTTTCAGCACCTCTCCACCCCCCTAAGTACCTCCTCTACCGAGTCTCCACCGTGCTCCCGGACCGGTCCACCCCCCCGATCGCCGGGCTCCCGGCGGTGAGCTCCCTCTCCTGGAGCATTCCCGGCCTCAAGGACGACCCGACGATGTGCCTTCGCTGCCGGTCCGCACAGCTGCTCTGCGGAAAGCCCGTCTGCCCGATCCTCGTGAAGTACGACGCGTTCGCCCGGACCCTACCTCTCCTCGGTACCAAGGAGCTCGACGGCTCGTCCCCTCCGGGGTTGTTCGTCGGTCGGTTCGGATACCCGAAGGTCTCTCTAGGTCCCCTCGTCAGCCCGCTCCATGGTGACACGCTCCTCTTCGATACCCCGGAAGAGTGGGTCGGGCGCTCGGTGCAGGAGGTCGTTTCGTTCCGAACCATGCTGGTGAGAGGGACCCGGCGCTTTTCGGTCTTCGACGCGGAGAAGCCGATCCGCTTGGTCGATGACGTTCAGACGCTCGCGCTCTCCTCGGAGAGCGTCGAGACCGAGGCGACGTTCGCCCGGCCTCCCAGGGGAAACCTCGGCCTATCGGACGACCTGCCTCCGTACGGTCCGACCGCACCGATCGAGAGCATCCGATTGAACGTCCGGCGCGTCGACCAACATCTCGATCGTCTGGCCTCCGACATCCACGCCAACGCCGGCGTCGCGGTAAAGGAGCTTTACGAGCGCAATGTCCGGGTGAGTCGGATCCAGCGGGCGTTCAGTGCCGGCACACTGGGCCGACGCGGTCGCCGCAAGTTTGTCCCCACGCGCTGGAGCATCACCGCGGTCGACGACATCCTTTCCAAGCAGAACCTCTCCAAGGTCCGATACCTGCCGGAGCTCGACACCTACCGGCTGTACCGCTACACGGCGCTCGACAACCGCTGGGTCGTTGCGATGCTCCCCGGGGCGTACCGCTACGAATCGATCGAGGCGTGGTATCCGAACACTCTGTGGAATCCGAACCCCCAGCATATCGCGATCATGGGCGACCACGAGGGGTTCCGCGGGCGGACGACCTACGCGTCGATCGGGGGCTGCTACTACGCCGCCCGACTCGCCACGTCGGAAACGCTCCTCAAGCTCGGGCGCCAGGCCGGTGTCGTGGTGCTTCGAGAGGTCCATCCGGGGGAGATCCTCCCCCTGGGGGTCTGGAACGTACGCGAGCACCTACGTGCCGCGCTCAGCCAGCCGTCGGAGTCGATGGATAGCCTCGAGGAGCTGCTCACCAAAGTCTCCGAGACGTTCGACATACCACTCTCCCGATGGGTCCGAGCGAGCTCGATCGTGACCTCGGCAAGGACCCAAATGACGCTCGACCGGTTCCTGACGGCCCCGACCCCGCGCGCCGCTACGGTGTCCCCGGCGCGTTGATCGCCGCACCGCACCGGCCGCAGAAGGCGTCCGTCGGCTCGGCCGCGGCCCCGCAACCGGGGCAGCGGTCGCGACCGAACGGGCTGCCGCACCCCCGGCAGAAGCGGTCGGAGGCGCCGCGGGCACGTCCGCACTTGGCGCACTCTCCGGCGACCGGACCTTTGGGAGGGTTCGGGGGGGCCGAAGCGCTCGGGGCCGGGACGGCCGGTGGGCTCGCCGGGTTCCAGGCGACCTTCGTCGCCGGAAGGGTCTCGAGCCTCCCGCCGACGAGGCGCCGGCCACGGAGCGCTTGGCGAAGCGCCTCCGTGTAGTCGCCCCGTTCGTAGGAGGCTCGGGCCTCCGAAGCGAGGCGCTGCGCATCGACGGGCGATGGGCCGTTCCCAGGCTTCGCCCGCGCGATCTCCTCATCGAGGAGCTTGAGCTGGAAATGCGATTCGGCCCGGTTCTTCGCGAGCCGAGGGGTCGGTGCGGCCTCCAGCTCCTCCGGTTCGTCCGTCGGAGGTTGGGCCGATGAGGGGGACGCTCCCCCGGTCGGTCCGGGCTCGGCCATCGGTGGCGGCGAATGCGCTCGCCGGTCCTCGCGCAACGACGGGCGAGGGGGAGCGGCGGCGATCCGAGGAAGCTTGGTCGGGCTGCGGCCCCGTCGCTCGACGAGCGATTCGTGGGCGGACTTCGCGAGGTCGATCGCGCCG
>JAKIWY010000212.1 GCA_022749835.1 Thermoplasmata archaeon
CCCGTCGGTCGCCGCGCCTCCCGCCATCGCCGCGAAGGAGAGCACGAGCGCCTGATGGACGAGCGAGCCCCCCACCGCCGCGGCCACGACGCCTTTCGATACCTGGCCGTGCTCGCCTGCCTGCTCTGCTACGTGACGATCATGCTGGGCGGGAACGTGATGGCGAGCGACTCCGGTCTCGCCTGCCCGGACTGGCCCACCTGCCACGGCACGTTCGCCCCGCCGCTCGCGGGGGGAACCGGTGTCGAGTGGACGCACCGCCTGAGCGCCGCGGTCCTGAGCTTCTCGGTGTTGGCGCTCGCCATCGCCGGGATAGCCTTCGAAAGGAGCCGGCCGATCCTTCGGAACCTGTCGATTGCGAGCTTGGCGACCGTCTTCGGCCAGGGGCTCCTCGGGGGCCTCGTGGTGCGCAGCGACCTCGTGATCGGCCTCGTTCTGGCCCATCTCGCTCTCGCAACGGTCCTCTTCGGTCTCTTGCTGATCATCACTTTCCTCGGCAACCTCCGGGAGATCCCCAAGAGGTACATCGACTGGGCCCACAAGGCCGCGGAAGAACAGCCGGTACCGGCCGGCGCTGCCACGGACCCTGCCGGTTGGGCAGACGGGAGTAACGCGTCGCCCGGTCGCCCCGTACCGGGTTCCGTGCGCTCTCTGTAGGGGCTCTCCACCCCCGCTTATCTACCCCGGGAAGGTCCGAACCCCGTGGAAGGGGTACCTCAGGGAGCGTTCGAGCGGGCGCGCTACCGCGACTACCTCACGCTCGCCAAGCCCGGGATCACTGGCCTCATCCTGTTGGTCGCCGTCGCCGGCTTCTTCCTCGCCTCTCCCAAGGCGTTCTCCGTCCCCCGCCTGTTGATCCTTCTCGTGACCGGCGCCTCCGCCTCGGCCGGCGCCGCGATGCTGAACCACTACCTCGACCGCGACCTCGATGCCACGATGAAGCGCACGCGCGACCGCCCCCTCCCCGGGGCCCGGATCCGATCCGAGATCAGCGTCGGAGCGGCGGGTCTCGCCCTCTCCGCCCTCGGTGTCGGCGCCGCGACGGTGTTCCTCAACCCGCTCACCGGCTTCTCGATCCTTCTCGGGAGCCTCACCTACGTAGTCGTCTACACGATCTGGCTCAAGCGCCGCTCGAGCTGGAACATCGTCATCGGGGGATTCGCCGGGAGCGCCCCGGCGCTTGCGGGGAGCGCGGCGGCGGTTGGGAGCTGGACACCCGGAGTGCTCGCGCTCGCGCTGTTGGTCTTCCTCTGGACACCTCCCCACTTCTGGAGCCTCGCCATCCTCCTCAAGGACGACTACCAGAGGGCGGGACTCCCGATGCTGCCGAGGATGAACGACCTCCAGTACTCCGGCCGAGTGGTCGTGGTCAGCGCCGCGCTCCTGGTGCCGGCGGCCGGCCTGGTCGCCCTCTACGGACCGGTCACTTGGCCCGCGGCGATCGTCCTGCTGGCCCTCGGCCTCCTGTTCGTCTGGCTCTCCGCTCCGCTCTGGCACGACACGGCGCGCTCCGTCGCCCGCCGCGGGTTCATCTACTCCGGACCGTACCTATTGCTCGTCGTCGGCGCGCTCGTGCTCAACTGGGGGCTGCTCGCGCTCGGGGTCCCGGTGGGCCCATCGCGCCTCGTCCCGTAACGCGAACCAACGTAACGCCGCTGGCCGGATGGTTACGAACCCCTTATCTCGGCGCCCTCTCTTGAGAGGTGATGAGTTCTACGCACGGCGACGCCCGCGCGGGTCCCGGTCGAGAGGTCGAGCGGGAGGCCGAGGCCGCGCTCCGTCGCTTGGGATACGCCCGTATCCCCCCCGTCGGAGCCCGCGCCCCGGGCGAGCCCGAGTTCTGGGTGCAGGAGGCGGGGGTCCCCCGGCGGACCTTCCCGGTCTACGTCGCCCAGAAGCGGAGCCCGAGCGTCGAGCGGCGACTTCTCGAGGCCGGTGCCGAACGCAAGGGCGGCATTCCTCGCGCCATCGTGGTCGTGGCGAACGACCAGAGCGCGACGGAGACGTGGGAGCGGTTCCGCCAGCCCGCCAACGGGCCGGTCGACACCGAAGTGGCGATCCTGGTGATGCGCCCGCGCGATGGCGAAGCGGCCCCCTACTGGCATCGGGCGGTCGTCTCCCCGAAGGAGCTCCTTAGGCTCGCCACCGGCGTGGTCGTCGGCCTATTCCGCCGTGCGAAAGCCGGCGAAGGCTCCGGCCAGATCGATTTCGAGGAGATGATCGGCCTCCTCGAGTCCCGATTCCACATCGACGTCCACCGGTCCCTCGGTGTCAACTCCAACGAGGACGCCCTCTTCCTGCTCTACCAGCTCGCCCAGAGAGACTCGTATGCGCCGGGGGACGCGGCGTCGAACCTGCACCTGTTGGTCCTGCGACCGACCGGTCCCGCGGCCCGCCTGCCTTGGTTTGCGGCGTAGCGGCCCACTCCGACGCGGGAACCGTCCGGGCGGCCGCGACAACCACGTCGGTATGGCTCCCACGAATCGGGAGCTCCGAGTTCCTGTGCGTTCGGAGAGCCGCGACGATGGCTCCTGCACCGGACCCTGCGTAGGGCCAGGCGCTCGCCCGTGCTAGCCACGGTAGTGAAGTGAGGAGACTTCCGGGGTTGAGGGCCCCGGTTTCCTGAGAAGTTCGGGATCGGTGACACTCGTTCCCCGAGGCGGGGGACCCCAAGTCAGGGCGGCGCATCCTCCCGCGACGGCAAGAAGGATCCCGAATCCGAGCCCGCCAAAGGCAGAGATCAGGCTCGCGATCCCGGTGGCGAGGACCGCAATCCCCAGCAGGGTGTGATGGCCGGGTCGGAAGACCATGAGTCCCGCGAGGATCAACAGCGTGACCCCAATCGCGATGCCGCCGATGCCGAGAAGCTCAGGCGAAAGGCTTCCGACGGTTAGGCCGGCCGTGACGTCGTACTTCGATGGCCATGCCTCGGTCAAGCCTCCCAAGATGACGAACAACCCGGAGGCCGCGGTCAAG
>JAKIWY010000213.1 GCA_022749835.1 Thermoplasmata archaeon
AGCTTGCGTTGAGCGAAGGCGCTCTGCCGACCGGCCGAACCCTTCCAGCAGCGACTCCCCCTAGGGACCGGTCGCCGAGACGCGCGCGAGCCTAAGCGTTTCGCTGCGGCGGGAAGCGGGCGGCGCCGGAGGCGAAGGGGGCGGGGAGCAGCGCGGGGAGAGCTTTCAATAGCCGTCGGAGCGGAAGGAGAATATCGATTTCATCGCCGGAAATCCGCGGCTCGTGTCAAAGCTGCCGGGGTTGCCGAGCGGCGCCAAATGGAAGAGCCACTCCACCGTCGCCGCGATGCCGGAGTCGGAGTCCCGCGAAGTGAACGAGCGGCCGAGCGAGTACGGGCTCACGACCACCGCGAAGATGTGCCCGCCGCAGACGGCGTCGCCTTTGGCTCCGTTCGCCTGGCACCAGGCGTAGTTCTCGCCGGAGGTGATCCCGGTGATGGTGTACCCGGCGTTGCTCCCGGTGCCCTCGTCCCACAGGATGAGGAACGCGGTATGATTGACGAGAGTCTGCTCCCCTTTCGAGCTGAACTTGCCCGAATGGTTGAGGATCGGGGAGAGGAACCCGTTCAGCCAGGCGTCGGCCTGGGCGACCTGCTGAGCACTTGTGTGGTTGGTGCCGCATCCGTTGTGGCCGTTGTCGCACATGTTCGGCGTAAAGAAGCTGAAGGTCGGAAGCGTTCCGTTCGCGACCGTCTTGTTGAACGCACCGCTGCCGAGCACGTGCTGCCGGCAGAACGTCCGGTTCGCCGTCACGTTCGAGAAGAACAGCGCGGGCACGTGGTGGGGCACAAACATCGCCGTCGTCGTGCCGCCGGGGCTGGCGCAGGTGCCCGAAGGGAGGTTCTCCGCGTAGCTCGCCCACGAGAAGCCGGCGCCCGAGAGTCGGTCGAGGATCGTCGTGTTGTTGTAGGAGTTGTACGCGTCCGTCCCGCACTGGTTCGTTTCGGCGGAGATCATCGCCAGGTAGTTCGGCGCCGAAGGGTGGCAGGAGGCGATGAGCCCGCTCACGTTCCCGTAGGTGCCGGCGAGGTAGCGCTCGTACGGGCCGTGGCCGATGACCTGTTTGAGCTGCTCGTTCTCCAGGACAACGACCACCACGTGCTGGATCGGATGGGCCGCGCGGGCTGTTCCTGAGGAGATCGAGCCCACATAGCCGGCCACGCCACCTGGAACGAGGAGGCCCCCCGCGACGAGGCTGACGACGGCCCCGAGGGCGAGCCACGCTGAGAGACCATCGCCCCGGGCGACGGCCTTCCGCACGGGCCGCTTTCCCCCGAGCTTCAGGGGCTCCAACGTTCGGCCAAGGTTCCACATCGGCGAGCTTCCGCGCCCTTGCGAGACCATAGCGCGCTTAAGGTCGAAGGTGAAGCTCAACCGTCCGGCCCGGACGACACCGACCTCGCCGACGACTTCGAGCCGGGCGTCGGGGCGAACGGCTCCCCCGGTCCGAGGGGAACCCCTCTCGCCGGCCTACGGGGGACCGAATCCATCCAAGAGGTCCCGGATCGCCGCCGCCGGGCGAGGGGAACGGGCCACGGCGCTCGCCACGAGAACTCCTGAACTGCCGAGCTCGAGCGCCTTGCGGACGTCCTCCGCCCCGTGAACTCCCGCCCCGCAGAGGACCCGTGTTCGGGGGGAGACCTTGCGGACCGCCCGGACCGCTCCGGAGACTACCTCGGGCCGGGCGGTGGAGACCGAGACCTCCCCCCCGATCAGCTCTGGGGGCTCGACGGCCAGGTAAGGAGGCTTGGTGCGGGCCAGTCGGGCCGCGGTCCGGACATCGCGGGCGCAGACGATCGCCGATAGGCCGAGGGCGTTGAGGCGTCGGACGCCGTCGGCGACCTCGCGAGGGGCCATCGGGTGCTCCGAGTGATTGAGAAGGCTTCCCTTAGCTCCGCACGCCGCGACGGCCGCGGGAACGAGGTATCCGGTGCGGGCCCCTGCGTCCAACGGGTCGACGTGCTGGGAGAGCACCGGGATCGTGAGTTCGTGGGCGAGCCACCCGAGGTCGCAGGTCGCGGGCGCCAAGGCGACCGCGACGTGGGCGCGCCGGCCCAGGAGGGCGAGGGAGCGCCCGATGCGCTCGGCGCCCGGACCGAGGGCCTCGGGGTACGATTTCAGGTTGAGCAGGAGGAGCGGGCTTCCGAGCGCTCGGGCGCTAATGGGCGACCGCCGCCTTCGGCCGCCGTGGCCGAGAACAGATCGCGTACTCGTCCCCATCGAAGAACACCTCGCGGTCCGGGTGCTTGCGCTGCAGCTCGGCGATCTTGGAGAGGACCTCCTCGAGCGTGGTGTTCTCGTCGTTGGGGTCGATGCGGAGGTGGATGGTCTTGTCGGGCTTTTCGGTTGACCGGCCCGTGTTCACCATGAAGCTCCGGCGCGGCGACGGAACCGGGAAGGTTACAAATAGGCTTTTGGTAAGATAACTCGTTCGCGGGACGCTCCCCTCCCTCGCCGAACGCTCCCCAAAGGATCGTCGAGCCGCCCCCTCTCCGCCCCTCGAACCGCTCGCGAGCTTCGGTCATCAGCGTCCCCGAGCTCGGCTCGCCCACCCTCGACTCTCGGGCCGCTGCACACGGGCTCTACACGAGCTCTCTGCGGCCGGTGGGAGCCCCCCAGTAGGTGCCCTCCGGCTCGATTCGGGGACCCACGCGGTCACCCAGCTCCGGGGAGCCCGATGGCGGATTCGGGGATTGAACCAACGCGTTCGGAGGTTGCGCCAAAAACGAACTACCCCCCGGGACGAAAGGGGGGAGCGTGGAGCGAGGTTCGGGAGCACCCCGGCGGGGATCCGAGCCCGTCCACGGAAGAACGCACATGAGCGCAGAAAGGACCCGGGGCCGCCTGAGTCGCCGAAACGACCTCGCCCACGGACGCCGCCACCTGCTGGCCGTCCTGGCGCTCTCGGCCCTTTCGGTCGCGAGCGCCCTGGTGCTGGTCCACTCCGGGGGGAGCGCGGTCGTTGG
>JAKIWY010000214.1 GCA_022749835.1 Thermoplasmata archaeon
ACCGCTCGATCGAGACGGTCGCGAGGAGGGTGAGGGGAAGCGGCAGGAAGTAGCCGAACCTCGGAAAATCGGTGTCGACGTGAGCGATGGCGCCGAGCGCGGGGACGATGCAGGCGCCCGCGGTCCAGGCCGCCGCGATGACCAGCGGCGAGTTCACGAGTCGCGAGGGCGCGGGGGCCGCGGCGTCGCCCTCGGAGGGCGGGCTGCTCCCGAGCGCCAGGGCAAGACGGGAGCGGCGGGCGATTACCACGAGCGAGCAGACCATCCCGGCGAGCAGCAGGAGCGAGACCTCGGCGAGCCAGTTCGGCAGGTTGTCGGCGGGACCGACGTAACCGACCGTCAGCGGGTTGAACACCTGGCCGATCCCGTCGAGCAGGAACGCGGCCGGGTTGGACGAGACGTACCCCGGCGGCACGATCTTCAGACGACGGATGATCTCGAGGTAGCCGCCGACCACTCCCACCAGCAACGCAACTCCAACAAGGTTCGGGCCGCGAACGAGGAAACGCGGAGTCAACTTTCCGGAGGCCAGGAGGAGGATCGCGGCCATGGCGACGGACCCCAAGAGGACGCTGAAGGTGAGCGTGTGAGTGAGGTAGACGAGCGCAAACGCCCCGTAGAACAGGAGGCTTTCGGCGTAGCCCCCGCGCACCACGTAAAGCAGTAGGAAGACCAACGCCTCGTTCATCACGACGAACCCGAGGAAGTTCGGATACCCCCCCCAGAACAGCATGGAGAGGATCGTGCCGTTGAACACCGCCGCGGCGACGAAGGCGACCTGCGCCGGTCCCGTCGACAGGTAGCGCCGCGCGATGTGGATCACGGAAAGTCCGAACAGAGAGAGGAGGATCGCCCCGAGGACGAAGTCGGCGGTGAGCGGGCTCCCGAACAGGCGGACCAGTCCGCCCAGGAGGGGGAAGAGGAGCGGCGGGTCGACCCACGGGCTGCCGACGGCGGCGGCCGGCGGATAGGGAAGGCCGACGTAGGCGTAGGAGACCGCGACCCAGTGCGCCGGGTCGACCCCCGGCGGGATCGGGTTCATGGCGTACTCGAACTCGAGAAGGGCCACCGCCGCGGCGATGATCGCGAGCATCGGCGCGAGATAGCGACGGGAGACCGCGCCGCTGGGCGTCGCCCCGGGCTCGGGCCCGGAGTCGGAGGGAGGCCCGGGCGGCACAGGGGGGGTGGGCATCCCGTAGCTCTCGCCCCGCCGGCTATTATCCTTACCGAGCCGGCACATGCTCGAAGCCGATTCAGGACCGGGACGGACGCGGCGGATTCCCCCGCACCGAGCCGGAAGGCGCCCCGGTCGGTGAGCGAGCGCTTCGGAGCCGATCCCGGGTCGGGGGCCGATCGCGTGGGCCGGCTCCTCTCGGAGGACCGCCGGCCGCGACGCATCCCTTGCTCGGTGAGACATCTCAACAAGCCCAAGTACTGAGTCCTGCGTCGGCCCAACCGCGGATGGTCGAGCGGGCGCCTCCTCTCCTCGTTGGACGACAGATGAACGGGCGTCTCGGCGAATACCCCTCTAACCCCGAAGGTCGGATGGAGCACCCGTGAGCCAAGGAGCTGCGCCTCCATCCCCCCGGGCGCCCGCCGCACCGGTGATGAGCCCGGGCCAATCGCGCGGATCGATCCGGGGCCGTCTCCCCATCCTATCGATCCTCGTCGCCGGGGCGCTCCTCCTCGCCGGCGCGGCCGTCCTCGTCGCCGCGCGCGAGAGCTCTTCCGGCGGTTCCGCGAAGGCCGCCATCGAGTACGAATCGCCCCCGGCGCCCTCGACGATTCCGATCCAGCACATCGTGATCGTCTTCCAGTCCGGCCACTCCTACGACAGCTACTTCGGGGCGTATTGCCCGAGCGTCGGAACCTACTGCAGCCTCGCCGCGAACGGTGTCCCCTCCGGCACTTGCGTTCCGAAGGACCCCACGATGCCGGGCGGCTCCTGCGTGAGCGTCGGCGCGCTGAACGGCAGCTCGCTCACTCCGCCGGCCCTCCCGAACGACTGGACCGCTTCGACGCTCGACATCAATCACGGAGCCATGAACGGATGGTTCCAGGGGGAAGGTGGGAACGGGACGGCGCTCGGCTACTATCCCGGCGGTGTGATCCCGGGGTATTGGAACCTCGCCGAGGAGTACGCCCTCGGGGACCACTTCTTCTCCTCGGCGACCTCCTCGCAGCTCTCCAACCACTGGTTCTCCGTCGCGGGCCGCTCCCCCTCCGAGGCGGTCTACGACGCGATCAAACCCTCGGCGGTCGGAAAGCCGTCGGCGGGGTTCACGGCGCAGCAGAGCCAGTACCTCAACGACTCGAACCGGACCCCGACGATCGCCAATCTGCTCTCCGGCTCCCCGGTGACTTGGAAGTACTACGATTTCCCCCTGCTCCCGACCTATGGGAGCGCGCTGTCGAACGCCTCGTCGCGCCCCGGAGTCTTCAACACCGCGAACCCGTTCGCCGCCCAGAAGGCGAGCTACAGCCCGACCAACTCGACGCACTTCGTCTCCAGCAGCCAGTTCCCGGTCGACGCGGCGGCCGGAGCCCTTCCGAACATCTCCTTTGTCGTTCCCCCGGCGAACCAGTCCGAGGCGCCGCCGAACGGCGTGGCATCCGGGCTCAACTGGACGATCAAGCTCGTTCGCGCTGTCGAGTCGTCGCCCGATTGGGCGAGCACCGCCCTCTTCCTCACCTGGGACAACTTCGGGGGTTTCTACGACCACGTGGCGCCCCCGATGGTCGACTCGGTCGGTCTCTCGATCCGGGTCCCGCTCATCGTGGTGTCGCCGTATGCCCGCCTGAACTACGTCGACCACTCCCAGGACTCCTTCGAGTCGATCCTCCATTTCATCGAGTGGCGCTACCAGCTCCCGAGCCTATCGACCCGGGACGCTTCGGCCTCGCTTCCGCTCTCGTACTTCGATTTCTCGGCGACCCCCCGGGCCTCCCGGCGCTACCGGCTCTTC